>PXAW01000351.1 GCA_003567055.1 Hyphomicrobiales bacterium | reverse complement strand
TGCGCAGCGAGGTTCTCGACCTGGCCGGGAAGCCGCGAGATCACGTCGGTCAGCTGTGTCCTCAGCTGCGCGCCGAAGAAATAGACGAAACCGGCAAAAGCAACCATCACCAGAAACAGCGCGAGATAGAACGACACCGCATGCGGCACGCGCGCGTAATCTTCCAAGGCGTTGGCGGCGGAACGCAGGATCACCGCGATGAGAATCGCAGCGAAGATCAGGAGCAGCGTACCCGCGAGCATCCAGAAGAAATAAGCGAGCCCGATCAGGCCGAACAGAATCAGCGCCCGCCGGAAAAACCGCCGCTCTTCTGCGGCGACGTCTGCGCGCTGCGACGCTTGCTGGTCCATGCTGCCTCTCCGTACCCAATTCCCGCGACCGGGGCACGTACCGCAGATCTGCGGCACGGGCTCTTTGCGAAGGCAACGGCTGGCAGGCTTGGCGGTTCCGATCAGACCAACGCCATCATTCCTAGACGGCGAGGGAATGGCGCCCCGGGCTCGGCTGCCAGAAGGCATCGAGCCGCGCGGCGACGTTGCGTACGAAGAACCGCGCCTGCTTCGTCACGCTGACATGATACCCCTCGATTAGGCACAGCCCGTCGGCGACGAGAGGCTCCAGTGCCATCAGCGCGGCATCGAACAGCGCCGGCTCCTGCCCGTGCGTTCGCGCGATCTCTGCGAGATCGACCTCCAGCCCCGCCATCAGCTGCATGATCGCATCGCGCCGCAGACGGTCATCCGCGCTGACCGCGACACCACGCACCACCGGCAGATGCCCGGCATCGATCGCCTGCGCCCATTTGCCGAGATGCGGCTCGTTCTGGATATAGCCCTGCGGCAGGGCGCCGATCGAGGAGGCGCCGATGCCGATCAGCGTGTCGGCCTCGTCGGTGGTATAGCCCTGGAAATTCCGCCGCAGCGTTCCCGCCCGCGCGGCGCGCGCCATGGCGTCGTCGGGATGTGCGTAATGATCGAAGCCGATCGCCTCCCAGCCGGCCTCGGCGAAAGCGGCCTCGGCCGCGCGCGCCTGTTCGAGCCGCTCGGCGGCGCCGGGCAGGAGGTCGGCATCGATGGCGTTCTGATGCTTCTTGAACCAGGGCACATGCGCGTAGCCGAACACGGCGGCGCGGTCGATGCCGAGATCGAGCATGGTGCGGATCGAATCGCGCACATGGGCGACACTCTGCTTCGGCAGGCCATAGATGAAATCCGCATTCACGCGGGTGATGCCCACACTGCGCAGAAGATCCATCGTGCGCACCACATCCTCCAGCGGCTGCACCCGGTTGACGAGCTTCTGCACCTGCGGATCCATGTCCTGGATGCCGAGACTGACGCGGTTCACGCCGGCTCGCGCCAGCGCCTGCGCCATCTCCGGTTCGAGTGTGCGCGGATCGATCTCGACGGCGATCTCGGCATCGGGCGCGAAGGGGAAGAGCTCGCGGATACGGTCGATCACGGCGGCGAAATCCTCCGGCGCGAGGATCGTCGGCGTCCCCCCTCCGAAATGCAGATGCGCGACGGGCCCGGCTTGCGGCGTGGCATCGGCCAGCAGTTCCGCCTCACGGATCAGCCGGCGCGCATACCGCGCGATGCGGGCATCATCGTTCAGCACGCTGGTATGGCAGCCGCAATACCAGCACAGGGCCCGGCAATAGGGCACGTGCACATAGAAGGAGAGCGGCGCGGCGGGATCGAGCGCGCCGAGCCATTCGCGACAGACACCCTCGTCGATGCGCGCATCGAACTGGGCGGCAGTGGGGTAGCTCGTATAGCGCGGGACGGTTTCCAGCGCATAAGCCATGGGGATGGTGGGTAGGGGGAGCGTGTTCATGCCCCCAGAATCATGCGGGCGCGCCGGCTTCGCCTTGATCCTGCTCAAACAGAACACCGTTTTCCGGCGAATCCGCACCCTCCCCGATCTCGGGCAGGCGAAAACCGATCTCGGCACAGCCCCAATGCCGCCCGCCGAGGAAGATCGGCGCGGAGATCACCCGCACCAGCCCGGCATCGTCACGCAGATTATGCGCGACGCTGGGGCGTAGATTGCGCGCATGCCGGCGCGATTCCCGGTCCTGACGCAACTGCCCGGGACGCCAGGGCGGCAACGCACCCCGGGCGGGCGCGGAGCCGGCTCCGGCTGCGACATATCCCCCGCGATCCATCGCCGCGACATGGGCGATATCCGGATTGCGCTGCAGAAGGCCCGCGACGAAAGCGGCGAGATGAGCCTCGAACAGATCGGCACAGGGATGGCCATAGGTGACATCATCGCTCTCGCGCGGCGGTTCGAGCTGCGGCGCGATCAGGTCCGCATGCGCGCAGCTGCCTTCCGCAACCGCGCGCTCGAGGGCCGTGCGGATTTCGCGGGCAAAGGCGTGGACGCGCGAGACGAGGCCGTCATCGTGATGCTGCACCGCATTGAGCATGCGCCGCAGCGGCGCCCGGGCGGGGGCGTTCACGGCGTGACCGATATCAAAGGCGATATGCAGCCCGTACTGGCTGATCCCGGCGACTGTCCCCATCAGCGGGGGCGTGTCGGGCAAGCCCAGGCGCACCGGCTGCCCGCGCCGGAAACCGTCGGGCAGATCGAGCGCCACGAGGGCGCCGGTCATCGAAATGTCGATCGTGCGGGCCGCGTATTGACGCGTGGCGGTAGCCAACGTGCAATGTGAGAAGAAAGCAAGGCGCGGTGCGGCGCGCCGATCGCCCAGCGGCGTCTCGCGGATCATCACCATGAACTGCTCGACGAGGGTCTCGATCAGTTCGCGACAGGCGCGCGCCTCCGCCGCGATGCGCCGCGCCATTCCCGTCGCCTGCGCCGCCGCCGTCCCGATCCGGGCGAGGCGATGCCGGATCAGCGGCTCGATTTCGGCGGGAGGCAGAGTGTCGGAGGCGAATTCCGCCACGGCTGCATTGAGCGCGCGCCGCGTCATGCGCAATTCCGCCGCGAGCGCCCCGGCCTGCGCGCCGGCCTCCTCGATGATGCCGGCAAGCCGCTCGATCTCCGGCCAGCCCGCCCGCAAGGCGCGCTCGAGCTCGTCGACTTCACGCGCGAAATCGAAGAATCCC
>PXAW01000586.1 GCA_003567055.1 Hyphomicrobiales bacterium | reverse complement strand
CTTGGGCCTCATGCCCGGGCGCATCTATTGCGCCTCCGGAGCGGGCGCCCCGGCTTGCGCGTTACGCCTTGCCATGAACGCTTCGAACTCCGTGCGGTCGCGCTCTGCCGCCTGCGCGCGCAGATGGTCCTCGAAAGCCCTGGCATCCTCGTCGAGGCGGCGCAGGGTTTCCTCGTGATGGGCAGCGAAGGCCGCGTTGTTGAAGGCCGCATTGTTGAAGGCGCTTGCCTTGCGTGAGCGGCTGCGGCAACCACCGCTCCTGCTCCCCGCCTTGCCACGCCAGAGCATCCACAGAAGCAGGGCGAGGCCGATCGGCCAGAAGGCGATGAAGCCGAGGACGATCGCCGCGATCCAGGCGCCGCGTCCATGCTCGTCCAGCCAGGCTTCGATTCTGGCGGGTGAGAAATCATTGAGAGTCACGGTTTGCTCCTTTCGTTCCTGAGCCAGGGTCACGTTTGAAATCGAATCGGATCATGCGGGGATGAGCGGATATCCGGCGAGCGCCTGGATCCAGACGATCAGCGTCAGCGCCGCATAGGCGAGCATGCCCTGTCGCACCCGCCTTTCGCGCCAGCCGAGGCGATCGGCGGCAAGGCCGAGAAGCGGGCCGGCCTGCATCGCGTGCAGGGCGAGGAAATGCGCCACCCGCTGGTCACCCGCCGCGAGGGACCAGCCGAGAAGCGGCACGCTCGCATTCGTGTCGGGCGTACCGATCACCGGGCCGCCCGTCAGCGAAATGCTCCCGCCGACGAGGATCGTCAGGGTCGCAGCCCAGACGAAGCCGTGAAGCACGCCGCTGCGCAGCCCGGGGGAGAGGCGCGCCTCCCGGTCACGCGCGGCAATCACTCCGATCACGCCGGCGCAGATCATCAGCGCGACCGCACCGATCCCCATCAGCATGAAGGCGATCTCCGACGCGATGCTGCTGAAATTGAAATGGGAGGAGACGCCCCGCGCGGCCTGCAGCGAGATGTAGCCGATCTCGTAGAGAAAGGCGGTGACGAGCACGGCGAGGATGATGCGGATAGTGCGTGCGCGCAGCACGCTGTCGGAGAGCCGCGCCGCGACGAGGACGAGGGTCGCGAAGAAGAGCGCGAACGAGGCCGCGAACTTCGCAGGCTTGGCCCAGACAGTCGCGCCATAGAGCATCCGGTCATCGAAGCCGGCGGCGGTGAGGGTCATCAGCAGCGTCACGAGCGAGAGGCCGGTCAGCGCGCCGAGCGTGGCGATGGTATCGCCTGCCGACCCGTGCCATGCGGGCTGCGCGGTGCGCGGCGTATCGCCGGGGCGCGTCAGGGGGAATGACATGTATGACATGGTTCAGACATCCCTCGGCAATTGGTCGCGCCAGCGTGCGCCGGCTTCGGTCGCGAGACCGAGCAGCCAGCCCGCCGGGCCGAACAGGAAGGTCGCGACCAGCGCCGGTATCTGGAGCAGGCGGTTGACGCCGGCACGGTCCATGCGCTCGGCGATGAGCACGCCGATCAGAAGGTCGAAGGCGAGAAAATGCGCCCAGCCGGCTAGCAGCATCGTATCGGATGACAGCAGCGCACGCACCGCCGCGAGCGAACCGTAGCCACCGCCCGCACCGGCGAAATGCGCCGCGATCAGTCCGGTATAGACCAGCGCGATCACGCCCGGCACGACATAGCGCGGGACGAGACCGAGAATGCGCCAGTTACGCGGTGCGCAGATCAGGATCAGCCAGCCGCTTATGGCCATGGCATTGAGAAGCGTGAACAGGGTTTCAAAGGATATCTGCCAGGTCATGATGCGCCGCCCTCGCTGGCCCGCATCGCCCGGACATGGCCCACCGCATGCCGAAGGGTGTCGCGCACGTAGGCGAGCACGGCCCCGGCCGCGGAGTCCTTGGAGCGCTTTATGAGCGGCCTGATTTCCACGGACACGTAATCGAGCGCCGATTCAACGGAAGTGTTAAGAATTTCCAGGCCCATGATAAGAATAATAAGGAGTGAAATTATTGACATTTCCGCGGGGGGCAGTTCCAGTATTACCGCGAAGCTTACCACCAGTATCGCGGCGAAGAAATGGAATCTCATATGCTGCTGGGTGTAGAGCGTATAAAGCAGCCCCTCCCACGCGTTCCAGAAGCTCAAGCCGATGCTTTTTACCGTCCTGATAAAATTATACATCTATCGATCCGAGTTTTTTCCTTACGCAGTCCAGTATGCCGTTTACAAAATTCCCGGAGGATGACGTCCCGAATTTTTTGCTGATTTCAATTGCCTCGTTTATTATAACGGCCGGCGGCGCGGTTCCGGTGATAAGCTCTCCCACGGCGACGCGCATTATGTTCCTGTCAGTCGGGAGAATCCTGGATATATTCCAGTTGACGCTGCATTCCTGTATAAGCCCGTCTATACGGCTGATATTCTTGACGGTCATGGAGAAAAGCTCCCCGGCGAACCTTTTCCCTTTTTCATCCAGCTCACGGATATCAGCTATTCCGGCGGAAACTTCGGCAAACTCTTTTCCGGCCTGTTCCCCCGCGTATAAAAGCTGGAAAGCCGATTCACGCGCTTTTCTTCTCTGTCCCATTGCTGTCCAGTTCCCTGTAGAGGTTGACCATCTCCATCGCTGTCATCGCGCTTTCCCTGCCCTTGTTGCCGGCCTTGGAGCCCGAGCGCTCCACGGCCTGCTCCATGGTATCCGCTGTGATAATGCCGTAAATCACCGGGATCCCCGATGAGAGGGATGCCTGGGCTATCCCCTTGGCCGATTCGCTTGCTATGTAGTCGAAATGCGGGGTATCTCCCCTGACAACCGCGCCGAGGCATATTACAGCGTCGGAACCGCCCCCGTCGGCGAGTTTTTTAGCCGCGTAAGGGACCTCGAACGCCCCCGGCACCCAGACAATTTTTATGTCTTTCTCGGCAGCCCCGTGGCGCAGAAGAATATCCACCGCGCCGTCAAGAAGCTGCTGCGTGACGAACTCGTTAAACCTTGAACATACTATGCTGAACCTGATGCCTTCGGCCTTGAGATTTCCTTTTATAACTTTCATCAATTCCCCTCCGGGTGGTTGTTTTACATGCCGTCAAGAATATGCCCGAGTTT
>PXAW01000138.1 GCA_003567055.1 Hyphomicrobiales bacterium | reverse complement strand
TGAGGGATTTCTATTTCGGCATTGCTTTTGGCTACACTATCCCACAAGTCCTCGGCCAACTGAATCTTTTCCTGAACTGTCAGAGCTTCCAATTCCTGCATTATCATGTTTCCACCGCTTCGTTACGTTTGCCGTACAAAACCAAACTGAACTACGCATGAAACATATACCTCGCAGCGTCTATAATCAAGAACCAAGATGTTTTCTGTGTGATAGGGTCTGCGAGCTGCCCGGATTTTAAAGGTGCTGTTCCGTCCGTTCTTCTTCCCGCTCTTCGCCCTCATCCCACCCGAGGGGCGGCGGCGTTGTGCCGCGCACCCCTCGGGTCCGTCCTATGCCGCCTTGCTGGTCTGCAGGGCGTCGATGGCCTCGGAGGCCTGGCGGCGGGTGAGCTCGTAGGCGCTGGATGCGCCGTAGCGTTCGCCGAGTCGGGCGTTGAGCTCGCGCACGCCGATGCCGCGGGCGGCGGCGAGGTCGGTCAGATACTTGATCTGCCGATTGCTCGCGGGCCGGGCGTTTTCGGCGTCGGACGCTCCCGCCTCGCGCCTGGTCGGGGCGGGCGGCGCTTCCGCTCCGCCCAGCTCGCGCTCGACCGCGGTCCGCACCATCGCGAAGGTGTCGCGGATGCGCGCCTGGATCTGGCCGGGCTCGAGCGCGTCGCTGAGCTCGATCTCGACCGAGGCGTGATACGACTGCGAACTGTAGTCCTGACCGGGCACGGGGACCTTCTTGCTGTAGCTTGTGTTCAGTTTCAGCATGCTCTTTGCTCCTTTCTCAGGCCGCGAGCGGCATCGCCGCGGCGGGTGTGTCGACCGGCAGCCGCCGCACGCGGCGGGCGTGGGTATACTCGCGCTCATCTTCGAGCGTGGCGTCGGCCGCCTGCTCGCAGGCTATCGCCGCGTCGAGCGCGTTGTCGGCCACCGTGCACATCTCGATGCGCCGGCCCGTGTCGAGCACGGCGGCGCAGGCCACCACGAGTGTAACTATGTATGCATTCATTTCTTCGTTCTCCTATGTTTGTTGTTTCGAGGATCAGAGACTAGTGGCTAGGCGCTAGTGCCCAACCCCTAAGCCCCAACTCCTAATCCCTATGCCGCTTTTGCGGCGCGTTCTGCTTCGGGTACTTCGATCCTGAGCGGCATGAGCACATGCATCGCGCCGGCTCCGTCGTCGAAGAGGGCGGGCGAGTGCTTGTCGGCGAAACGCAGCGAGCGGAACCCGGCCGCGAGCGCGTCGAGCAGGAGCGCGCGGTCGAACACTATCGTGCCGGAGCCGATGCGGACGCTCGACTCGAGTCTGAGCTCGCTCCACTCTCCGTCGCCTGCGGGCGAGAGCAGATACACGCCGTCCTCCAAACCGCGCAGGGCGACCGGGCGGTTGGCGCTTCTTCCGCCGGGCAGACTGGGCAACACTCGCTCTAGGAGTGCGGCGTCGGTCCGACCGAGCTCTATCTCGCATTCCGCCGAATCGGGCACCACCTGCCGCCAGTTGGGGAACTCCCCGGCCAAACAGCGGGCCTGCCAGATCCAGTCGTCGGTCTCGATCCGCACCCACGCGCGCGACTCCTCCTCGCCGAACCCGATCCGGGCCTCGTCGCCGAGGCGCTTCCAGCGTACGAAGTCCGTTGCCGGCACTATCGGACGGCCGGACACATCCATTCCGATACCCTCTATCGCCGTCAGCCTCCGTCCGTCGCTCGCGACCACGCGGTTCTCGCGCGAGTCGAGGCATATTCCCCGCAGGTAGTCCCGCACGGCTTCCCGATCCGCGGACGGGGCCGCCCGACGGATCTTCGAGAGCAGACCGGGGGCCGGAGCCGTCTCGATCGCGGGGCCGACGAGCGCGTTTTCGCCCGTCGAGGGGCAGGCCGCCGACTGTTCGATCGCCTGTCCGCCGACGAAGGCGCGCAGCACGGCATTGGATCCGTCGAAGTCGATCTCGATCCGCTCGCTTCCGGCGCCCTTCGAGAGGGGGCTCAGATCGTCGAGGCAGACCGCGGCCGAGCCCGATCCCTTGCCGGGTCCGAGTTTCCTAGCGGCGCATTCGCTAATGCCGCCCGCGGCCGCCAGCGCCTGTCCCTCGCGCACCTCGAAGTTCACGCAGCGGGGCATACCGCGCACGCGCGGCATCGTCTTGCGCAGGCCGGTCAGGGCATCGCGCAGTGTCTTTCTGTCGGTTTCAATCCTCATTCGTTGTCTCCTTCGTTGTCTTCCTTGCGGTAAGTCTCGATCACGGCGTCGCGGATCAGTCGAGTTATCGGTATTCGTTCGGCGCCGCTTTCGCGGACCTCGTGCAGCAGGCGCATCTCCTCGGGTCCGAGGGCCGAGGCCGGCCACGGGTAGCCTCTATTCATCGCGGTCCTCCCGGCGGCTGATCACGATCCGGTAGCCTAGCAGGTAGGCGCCGGTTCCCGCGGCGCACAGCGCCAGCAGAACTCCCCCGGCCGCTCCCGCGCGCGCCAGCAGCACCGCCCCGAACATCGCCGCCGTCGCGGGGATGTAGCACTGGGCGAACTGACGCCGCGCCTTCTTTCTGAATCCTTCGTCTTTCATACTCGCTCCTATCTTTCGTATTTTCTCTTGAACGCAGGACCGCCATCGGCACCAGCAGCGCGCAGACCACCACCGCCGCCGAGGCGATTCCGGTGGCGATCACGGGCCCGTAGGTCGAGGCGCGGATCTGCGAGGCCAGGATGGAGCCCGCATCGTCTCTGCCGCCGACGATCAGCACCGCCGCCAGTATCCCCAGCAGCAGGCCCGCGCCGAACAGCGCGAAACCGCGGCGTCTGTCGCTATCTTCCATTGCGCCCCCTTCCCAGCAGCGCGATCGCGAGCGAGCAGCCCAGGATCAGGGCCGCCGCCGCCAGCACCGTGTTGATTGACATCACGGTATGCAGCTGTCCCTGCTTCTCGATCAGCTCGTTCAGGAGCTGGGGCGAGATCTCGATATCCGTGCCCTCGCGGCATCCCGCCGCCGCCAGCGCCAGGGCCGGCAAAGCCAGCTTGAGTCGCATCAGCATATATCCCCCTTCATTCGGCATTAAAGCGGTCGGCCGCAACCGCGCGCCCGATTCAACCGCGCCGA
>PXAW01000588.1 GCA_003567055.1 Hyphomicrobiales bacterium | reverse complement strand
GCGCGCATCGCCGAGATCTGCAATGCCTGCGATCCGGTGCTGGTGCGCCATGGCGGCGGCTTCGCGGATCTGGAAGTGCGTATCATCGAGAGCCGCAGCGGGCCGATGGTGATCACCCATATCATCGTCGATACCCGTGATGCGATGGGCGCCAATGCGGTCAACACCATGGCCGAGACGCTGGCCCCGCACATTGCCGGCTGGACGGGCGGGCGGGTCTATCTGCGCATCCTCTCCAACCTCGCCGACCGGCGTCTGGCGCGCGCGCGGGCCGTATGGCGTGCCGAAGCGCTCGGCGGGCCCGATGTCGTCGAGGGCATCGTCCAGGCCTCGCATTTCGCCGAGGCCGATCCCTATCGCGCCGCCACCCACAACAAGGGCGTGATGAACGGCGTCGGCGCCTGTGTGCTCGCCACCGGCAACGATACCCGCGCCATCGAGGCCGGCGCCCATGCCTATGCGGCGCGAAACGGGCGTTACGCTTCGCTCGCGCGTTTCGAAAGGAACGCCGCCGGCGATCTCGTGGGGACGCTGGAAATGCCACTCGCGGTGGGGCTCGTCGGCGGGGCGACGCGGGTGCATCCGGTGGCGCGGCTGTGCGTGGCGATCCTGGGCGTGGAGAGCGCAAGGGAGATGGCGCGCATCTTCTGCGCCATCGGCCTCGCCCAGAGCTTCGCCGCGCTCAAGGCGCTGGCGACGGACGGGATCCAGAAGGGGCATATGGGGCTGCACGCGCAAAACCTCGCCATGATGGCCGGCGCGGTGGGCGCGGAGATCGATGCCGTCGCCGGGGCGCTCGTCGCATCGGGCAGCGTGCGCATGGACCTTGCCGAGGCGGAGCTGGCGCGCCTGCGCGGCGAGGGGGCATGAGGGTCGCATTTCGGGAGGGCAGTGTTTCGAGAGGGCAGTGTTTCGAGAGGGCAAGATGGGTGAACCGATCGCATTCGTGGAAGTCGGCCCCAGGGACGGGTTGCAGAATCTCGCCGCGCCGGTTGCCACCACGCTGAAGCGGGAATTATGCGAAAGGCTGTTTTCGGCAGGTATCCGCCGGCTCGAATGCGCCTCTTTCGTCTCGCCGGCACATGTGCCGCAAATGGCCGATGCCGAAGCGCTGATCGAGGCGATCAACCCGCCGGAGGGCGCGACCCTCGACGCGCTCGCCCCCAATGCGCGCGGCGCCGAACGCGCGGTGGCGACGCGCATCGACCGTGTCGCGGTCTTCGTCGCGGCGACGGAGAGCTTCGCGCAGCGCAATACCCGCTGCAGCATCGCGCAATGTCTCGATCGCGCGCGCGACGTGCTGCGGATCGCCCGGGAAAACGGGCGGCGCAGCCGCGGCTACATTTCCTGCATCGCCGATTGCCCCTATGAGGGGCCCGTCCCGACCCGCGCCGTGATGCATGTCGCGCGCGCCCTGATCGGAGCCGGCTTCGACGAGATCGCGCTGGGCGACACGATCGGCTCGACCGGCCCGGCCGACATGCGCCGGCTCCTGCGGGCCCTGAAACAGGAGATGCCGCTCGCGCGCATCGCCGTGCATTGCCACGACACCTACGGCATGGCGGCGGCAAGCACGCTGGCGGCGATCGAGGAAGGCGTGCGCATCGTCGACGGCGCCGTGGCGGGTCTCGGCGGCTGCCCCTTCGCGCCGGGGGCGGCGGGCAATGCGGCGAGCGAAGATCTCGTCTTCATGCTGGAAGGGCTCGGCTTCGATACCGGCATCGATTGCACGGCGCTGGCCGCGACGGGCGCCTGGCTGACGCAGACCCTCGGCCTGCCCAATGCTTCGCGCACCGGCCCCGCCCTGCTCGCCCGCCCGATCGCGCCGAGGCGCAAGGGCGTGTGACGCGCTGCCGAAAATCAGGATCCGTCCGATCGCACCCACATGATGCGATAATCCGCTAAGACTATCGTCTTACGACCTTCGGTGAATCTGATCCGATTTGGCTTACCCAGAGGAAAAACCGCCGGAATTTTGATATAGTGGCGCCGTATGAGGCACAGAAGCAGATTTTCAGACTATTTTTCTGTTTTTTCCGAGACTTGCAACGCAAATCGATTTCATCATGAAGTATAGCTTTTCATAAAGAATCGATAATATTCTTTCTCAGCCAGCAAGCGAATCGCTTTGGCACGGAGGAGCTATGACGATTCCCACCCACGATCTCGCCATCGACCAGTCGTCAATCACTGATTCACCCAGCGTCATCGATCCGACACAGACGGAAGACGAAGCCGGGCATGCCCGTCGTCTGGAAGAGACCATCGCCGTCATCGAGGCCGATATTCGCGCCGCAATCGGCGCCGTCGTCGCCTCCGTCGATGTTTCCGGGGCGCAGATGAAACACGCCCGCGCCGATCTCGACGAGATCGGCGGCGCCAACAGGCAGCTCAATGAAGCAGCCGCCGAGGCGGGAACGCGCACGGATGCCGTGTCGCAGGCGACGGACACGATCGCACAGGCTTCGCGCGGAATCGACGAGGCGATGCTCCGGGCGACGACCTGCCTGGACACCGCGACACGGGAGGTCACGCAAGCGCACGGGCTGCTGGGCCGTCTGTCCGAAGCGAGCGCGGCCATTGCCGGGGTCGTCGACGCCATCGCCGCCGTGGCCAAGCAGACCAACCTGCTCGCCCTCAACGCCACCATCGAAGCCGCGCGCGCCGGCGAGGCCGGCAAGGGTTTCGCCGTGGTCGCCGGCGAGGTGAAGGCGCTGTCGCAGGAAGTCTCGCGCTCGGCTGACGATATCCGTGAACGCATCGGCCATCTCGCCGCGACGGCGCAGGAGACGATGACAGCGGTGGGCGGCGCCAACGCGGCGATCACCGAACTCGCCCCCCTGGTCGCGCGCGCGCGTGAGGGCAGCGAAGAGCAATCCTCGACGCTCGAATCGGTGGCGCGGGAATCGAACGAGGGCGCGCGCTGCGTGAGCGCGGTACGCGCCCGCGCCGGCGAAGTCGACGAGGCGCTGGAGAACTGTTGCGAGCGCATGGATGTGGCGGCCGAGAATGCCGGTCGGGCCGCAGCGGCGGCGGCGTCCCTCACCGACAGGTTCGTCGCGGTGATCCGTCAGAGCGAGATCGGCGACCG
>PXAW01000283.1 GCA_003567055.1 Hyphomicrobiales bacterium | reverse complement strand
CTTCGGTCGGGCTGATCCGGCCCGACGGGTTGGCGGAGGGCGCGGCAAGCGGCCTGTCGACGGCCCGCAGGAGCGCCGTCGCCACCGGATGATCGGGGACGCGCAAGGCGATGCTCGGCAGGCCGGCGCGGGCGAGTTCGCTCACGCGGGCGGTTCCGGCCAGCGGCACGACCAGGGTGAGCGGCCCGGGCCAGAAGGCTTGCGCGAGGCGGCGCGCATGCGCGTCGAACACGCCCTCGCGGCAGGCGCTGTCGAGATCGGCGCAATGGGCGATCAGCGGATTGAAGCGCGGGCGCCCCTTCGCCTCGTAGATCCCGGCGACGGCGCGTGCATCCGTGGCATCGGCGGCGAGGCCATAGACCGTCTCCGTCGGCAGCGCGACGCAGGCGCCGGCGCGCAGGAGCGCCGCGGCGCGGGCGATGCCGGCATCATCGCCGGAGAGCATCTCGGTCGTACCGGAGACCGGGGCGATCGGATCGGGTGTCGCGGGTCGGGGCGGCGCCGTCAAAGTGCTGTTCATCCTCTCGGCTGTATATTCGCTTGTGGCTGCATATTTGAAGCACGCGCGTCAACGGTTACGATCGTCATGAGGAGTGATTCGATGCTCACGACCCACGATCTGGCAAATCAGCCGCTCAGCCTGACGATCACGGATGATCATGGCGGCGTCGAGGTGGTCTCGGTGCGTGCCGGCGCGCAGGGCGCGGTCAGCATGTCCTGCACCTGTCGGCGCTATGCCGCCGAGGGCTGGTGCCGGCATCTCGTCGATCTCGCCTGCATGCGCCTGCGCGATTGCGGCATTACCGATCCCGATGTCGATGCCCGTTTCGAGGAGATCGTCGCAGGCACGGCGCTCGAAATCGCAGCCAATGACGCCGATCACCGGCTCGCGAGCGTTTCGCAGCAGGCGGAGCGCGTCGAGCAGGCATTGGCCGCCGGCCCGTCCCGCGATGCGATGGAGACGCTCGCGGTGGCGGCGCGCGACCTCGCCGAGGCCGCCGAGGCGGCATCCGACGCGCTGCGCCGCTTCACGCGACGTGCGGCGGGCGGCATCGACTGACACCGCCCGCGACGCAGGCTTCACGCGGCTTCGGCAGCGCCTTCGCCCCGGCGATCGCGCTCCTTGTTGGCACGCTTGAGAGCGGCGGCGAGGATGGCCATCTTCTCCTTGGTGCCGGTATTGTCGGAAGCGCCCTTCGCACCTGCCGGAGCCGCCTTGCCGCGCATCTCGCGACGCTGGCGGTGGGCGACGTCGCGCGCCTTGTCGCGGCGATCGCGCAGCTGCCGGATCAGATCGGCGAGATCCTTGTCGGCGAGTTCCTTGATGGCGGGGTGATGGCTCTTTTCGACGAAGGCGAGTTCGTCCTTGTCGAGAGCGCGTTCTTCGGTTCTGCGTGAGCGGGCCATGTCTTGCTCCTTGTTGATCTTGCGCGGTTAATGGAGTTGGTTCAGTCGGTCAACGCAACTTTGCCGGATGAAGTTGCGGCGCTCGCGAAAGCGATGATCGCGATGGCGAAGGAAATCAAGGCATTCCAGCCGGCCATGGTGATGCCGAGGAAGAACCAGGCGGGCTGCGAGCAGTCGATCACGCGCACGGTTTCGAGCTGGCGCATGAAATCGTCCATGTCGCTGGCGCGCGCCGCCGCCTCGCCGCCGCAGCCGGTGGGGCCGAGGAATATGCCCATCTCGACGCCGACGTGATAGAGCGCGAGCCCCGTTCCGGCGAGAAAGATCAGCCCGATCAGCGCGAGTCCGGCGCGGGCGGGGCCGGGCTGGCGCGCGAAGAGCGCAATGGCGAGAGCGAGCGGGATCGCGGCATAATAGGGCCAGCGCTGATACAGGCACAGCAGGCAGGGCTGCAGGCCCGCGACATGCTCGAACCAGAGCGCTGCGGCGATCGTCGCGATGCCGATCAGCGCGATCGCGAGCGCGATGCCGCGGTGGATGGCGAGGAGGCTGGTGATCTGCACGTCGTTGCCTTCAGAACAGATAGCGCACGAGAACGAAGCCGAGAATGCCGACCGCCGCCACGAGCGTCGTCAGAACGGCGAAATGGCGGTCGATGAAATCGCGGATCCAGTCGCCGAAATTGTAGAGCAGCGTCGCCAGCAGAAAGAAGCGCGCGCCCCGCGTCAACAGCGAGAGCAGCATGAACATCCAGATATCATAGCCCGCAAAGCCGGAGGTGATGGTGATCAGCTTGTAGGGGATCGGCGTGAAGCCGGCGATCATGATGGTCCAGTGGCCGTGCTCGGCAAACAGCATCCGGAAGCTCTCGGCCTTGTCCTCCAGCCCGTAGAGTTCGATCACCCAGAGCCCGACCGATTCGTAGAGCAGCGCGCCGATGACATAGCCGAGCAGCCCGCCGGCGACGGAGGTCAGCGTCGTGATCAGCGCATAGAAGAAGGCGCGATCGGGCCGCGCCAGCGCCATCGGCACCAGCATGGCATCTGGCGGGATCGGAAAGACGGAGCTCTCCGTGAACGACACTGCGCCGAGGCCCCACGGCGCCCATGGCCGCGCGGCGAGTGACAGGGTCCAGTAATACAGACGTCTGAGCATGATCCGCCCTTGCTGGTGGCGTTCGCGCCGCCCGGAATCGCCGCGCGAAGCTTCTTCTCCGCAGCCCGCCCCGGGGCCCGGAGGCTTCTCTTACGAGATCTGCGCGAAATTCGTAAGCGAAACCTGAAGGGTCGTTGCGCGACGGGTGAAATTCGTTGATTTGCCGGTCGCGGACGTGCTAACCGGAAATCGTGTTGCCCCTGTGGCGGAATTGGTAGACGCGCTCGACTCAAAATCGAGTTCCGCAAGGAGTGCCCGTTCGACTCGGGCCAGGGGCACCAAAAACTCCGCTTCAAATACTCCGCAATTCCCCGCTCTGTCGGATCGCGACATGCTTCGTATGATACCGCGCCGCAGCAGAGGGCGGGGAGGTATTGTCATGACGAAACGCATCGCGATCATCCAGGGGCATCCTGATCCGGAGGGCGGGCATTTCTGCCATGCGCTGGCGGAATCCTATCGCGCGGGCGCTTCAGCCGCGGGGCATGTGGCGAATATCATCGACACCGCCGCGATGGACCTGCCCTAT
>PXAW01000276.1 GCA_003567055.1 Hyphomicrobiales bacterium | reverse complement strand
GTTCATCGGTCTGGGCAATATGGGTGGGCCGATGGCGGCCAATCTGGTCAGGTCCGGACATCGGGTGACGGGTTTCGACCTCTCGGCGCAATCCTGCGAGGCGGCACGTGCCGCCGGCGTGGCGATCGCCGCCGATGCACCGGGCGCCGTCTCGGAGGCCGAGGTGGTGGTCACCATGCTACCCGCCGGCCGGCACGTGATCGAGGTCTTCGGCACGATCCTGCCGGCAATGCGGGACGGCGCGCTGGTGATCGACTGCTCCACCATCGATGTCGACAGCGCCCGCAAGGCGCATGAAATCGCGGCGGAAAAGAACTGCCTTTCGCTCGATGCGCCCGTATCCGGCGGTGTCGGCGGCGCGCAGGGGGCGACGCTGACCTTCATGGCGGGCGGCGCGGCGGAGGCCTTCGCCAAGGCCGAGCCGATCCTTCTGCAGATGGGGCGCAAGGCGGTGCATTGCGGCGAGGCCGGCGCGGGCCAGGCGGCCAAGATCTGCAACAACATGATCCTCGGCATTTCCATGATCGGCGTCGCCGAGGCCTTCGTGCTCGCCGAGAAGCTCGGCCTGTCGCATCAGGCGCTGTTCGATGTGGCCTCGACCTCCTCGGGACAATGCTGGTCGCTCACCACCTATTGCCCGGTTCCGGGCCCGGTGCCCACGAGCCCGGCCAACAACGATTACAAGCCAGGCTTCGCCGCAGGGCTGATGCTCAAGGATCTGGGTCTCGCGCAGGAGGCTTCGCAGACGAGCGGGGCGACGACACCGCTCGGCGAGCATGCCCGCGCCATCTACGAGCGCTTTGCGCAAGGGGGCAACGAGGGCGTCGATTTCTCGGGCATCGTGCGTTACCTGCGGGAGGGGCGCGATTGAGCCGCCGGGCCACCATCGCCGGCCCACCGGCATGAGCGGAAGCGAATCCGGGACTGCCCGCGCACCGGCGGAGCTGCCGGCGCATCTGCGCCCCTTCGATGCGACGGCATTGCTTCTGTATGCCCTCGTCGTCGGCTCGTGGGGGTTCAGCTGGATCGGTCTGCGCATGCAGCTGGGCGTCGTTGCGCCGGAGGTCTCGCTGCTCTGGCGCTTCCTTATCGCCGGGGCGGTGATGTGGGTCTGGGTGCTCGGCACGCGCCAGCGGATCGTCTTTCCTGCGCGCCTGCACGCGGCTTTCGTCGCGGTGGGCGTGACCATGTTCTCGTTCAATTTCATCATGTATTACTATGGCGGCATGACCATCCCCTCCGGCCTCCTCGCCGTCGCCTTCTCGCTGGCGGCGGTGGGCAATCCGCTGATGGCGGCGCTCTTCCTGCGCCAGCCGATCGCGCCGCGCGTGGCTCTGGGCGGTCTTCTGGGGGTGACCGGCGTGGCGGCCCTGTACTGGCCCGAGATCACCGGATCGGGGTTCTCCGCCGCTGCCGCGACGGGGCTCGTGCTGTGCCTTCTGGGCACGCTGAGCTTTTCCACGGGCAACATCGTCTCAGGCATGATCGGCAGCCGGGGCGTGCCGCTGATCCCGGCGATCACCTGGAGCATGACCTATTCGGTGATCTTCCTGTTCGGGCTCAGCCTCGTCCAGGGGCACGCCTTCATCATCGAGCCGAACCTGCGCTATCTCGGCTCGCTGGTCTTCCTCGCGGTGATCTCCTCGGTGGTGGCATTCGCTGCCTATATCGGCCTCTTGCGCCGGATCGGGCCGGGGCGGGCGGGATATGCCACGGTGATGTTTCCCGTCGCCGCGCTTTCGGTCTCGACCGTATTCGAAGGCTACACCTGGACGCTGATCGCCGGTTTCGGCGCGGTGCTCGCGCTGTTGGGCAATCTCGTCGTGCTGCGCAATCCGAAATCCGCCCGCTGAACCGTCGCCGCGCGGCGGCGCGACGCTCAGCGCGCGAGTTCGCGCAAGCCCAGCCGGATCAGCACCTGCGTCGTGGCATCCTCGCCGGCGGATTTCATCGCGGCGGCCACGGCGGCGGAGGCCTGCATCTGCGGATAGCCGAGATTGACGAGCGCCGAGACCGCATCGGCAACGGCAGACGGCGCGGACCCCTCCTCCGATCCCGCTTCCGCGACGCGTGCGAGCGACGGATCGATCGGGGTGGTGGCGGGCGCCTTGTCCTTCAATTCGGAGATGATGCGCGCGGCGAGTTTGGGGCCTACCCCCGGGCCGCGGGCGATCGCGGCCTTGTCGCCGCTCGCCACCGCCTGCGCGACTTCGCCGGGCTCCAGCACGGCGAGAATGCCGAGCGCCACCTTCGCGCCCACCCCCTGCACGCTCTGGAGCAGGCGGAACCATTCCCGCTCGGCCTCGCTGCGAAAGCCGTAGAGGCGGATCATGTCCTCGCGCACATGCGTCTCGATGGCGAGCACCGCCGCCTCGCCTGTGCCGGGGAGGCGCTGCAGGGTGCGGCTGGAGCAATGCACCAGATAGCCCACCCCGTGCACGTCGAGGACGAGATGGTCCTCGCCGATCGCATCGATGACACCTTTCAGCTTTCCGATCATGCGGGGTCAGGCTCCGGCAGTGCCCGTGGCGGGGCGGCGCGTCATCTGCGCGGCGAGATTGCGCGCCTTGCGCTGATGCGCATGGGCAATGGCGATGGCGAGCGCATCCGCCGCATCGGCGGTGGGCGGCGTCGATTTCGGAAGCAGAATGCGCACCATGGCCTGGACCTGCTTCTTATCCGCATGGCCGACCCCGACCACGGTCTTCTTGACCTGGTTGGCCCCGTATTCCGCCACCGGAAGCCCGGCCAGCGCGGGGACCAGCAGCGCCATGGCGCGGGCATGGCCGAGCTTGAGGGTGGCCTGCGCGTCCTTGTTCACGAAGGTCTCCTCGACGGAGACCTCGTCGGGCGCATAAGCGCGCACGATCTCCCAGATCCCGTCATGCAGCGATCGCAGCCGGCTCGCCAGATCATCCTTGCCGTCGGAGGTGACGACCCCCGAGGCGATATAGGAGAGCTGCGTCCCGGTCGAGGCGATCATGCCCCAGCCGGTGTTACGCAGGCCGGGATCGAGGCCGAGAATGCGGATTGTGTCGCTCACACGCTGTCCTGATTCGCCGAAAAAGAAGCCCGTATAGAAGTCGCGGCTTCCGCGCGTGC
>PXAW01000071.1 GCA_003567055.1 Hyphomicrobiales bacterium | reverse complement strand
GGTCGGCTTCTCGCTTTACCGCCGCTATGTCTTTCCCGGTGCGGGCAAGCCTCTGGCCTATCAGGCGACGATGTTCGTCACGGTCAACCTCGTCACAGCCGTGCTCGTCATGGCCGTCGCGACGAGCCTCGTCACCGCGCCGTTTCTCGAGCCGCTGCCGCTGCAAATGCGCGAGGGCCTTGCGCATGGCGTCGCGATCGGGCTTGGCGCAGTCTTCAATTTCATCGGCCACAAGCTGCTCACCTTCGTCGAGGTTGCCCCGCGATGACGATCAACTGGACTCCGCCGCAAACGCTGCCCGAGACGACGACCTCCCTGATGCACAGGTTGGCGATCACAATCGTTCTGGCGGCTCTGGTCCTGGCTTTCGCCGCAGTCTTCGCGCTCGGAGCGCTGCGCGAAGCACCTTTGACGAATTCATATGCGGAGCTTGCAGCGGGCTGGCTCGACGGGCGCCTGCATGCCGAGAATTGTTTCGATGGGGATTGCGCGCTCTTCGAAGGCCGCACCTATATCATCTTCCCGCCCTTGCCGGCGGTGATCGCCCTGCCGTTCGTCGCGTTGTTCGGTGTCGAATTTGCGGGTTTCATCCCGCTGAGCCTGACATTCTTCGCGATCAGCGGCTTGATCTGGTGGCGGATCCTTTCCCATCTCAACCAATCTGCCGATATTGCGCGCCTGCTGGTGCTGCTGGTCCTGTTCGCAACGCCTCTGGCCTTCGTGACGCTGCGGGGTGATCATGTCTGGTTCTATGCGCAATCCTGCGGATTTCTCTTTACCTCTGCGGCGCTGCTCTCGGCGCTGGTATGGCGCAATGCGCTGCTCGTGGGACTGTTCATCGGCCTCGCCTTTCTCTGCCGGCAGATGACGATCCTCTACATTCCGCTGCTCTACCTGTTCCTTCTGGACCGCGATACGCCGCTGTTTCGCATCGACATGGCCGCGATCCGCCGCGCCGCGACGCTGCTCGTATTCCCGATCATCGCGGTCGCGATCTATCTCGCCTACAACGCTGCGCGCTTCGGATCGCCGCTGGAAACCGGCTATGCCTACATCTTTCCCGCCGCCTGGGACCAGGAAGTCGCGCCGCATGCCGTTTTCCTGATCGACCGGGTGCGTGAGCTGGGCATTTTCTCGGGTGAGTATTTCCTGTTCAATGCCGTCTACATGTTCTTCGCCGGGCCGCATGTCGCTTTTTCCGGGCGGTATCTGACGGAGCTCGGCGCCTTCGACGTGAACGGCGCGTCGCCCTTCCTCGTCGCGCCAGCCCTCCTCTTCGCCTTTCTCGCGCCACTGGATCGACGCTTCTGGATCGGACTCGCCACCGTGGTCGTCGTGATGGCACCGACGCTGTTTTATCATTCAAACGGCTTTTCGCAGTTCAGTGCGCAGCGCTACGCCCTTGACTGGCTGCCGATCCTGATCATCCTCGCCGCTCTGGGCCTGCGCCGCGCACATGCCGGGCCGCTGGCGCTGCTGGTGGCGTATTCCATGACGGTGACGCTCGGCATGATCGCCGTCGGCGGTATTCTGGCGACATCGCCCGCATGATCAGCCCCACGCCCACGCGTGCACGCGCCGCATCAGCCTCATCCTGAGGGGAGGGAAATCGCGCATGCCGTGCAGGCGGGCGTTTGCCCGCCAGCCTCAGGGCCGCGCGAATTCCGACAGGCCGCGCTCCAGGATCTGCCCCCGCCCCGGCTGGCCTGTGACAGTGCCGTTGCGGGCGACGACTTCGCCGCGGGCGATGGTCATGACCGGCCAGCCGGTGACCTCGAAACCCTCCCAGGGCGTGTAATCGGCGCCGTGATGCAGGATTTCCTGGCGGATCACCTCCTTGCGCGCCGGGTCCCACAGGGCGATATCCGCGTCGAAACCCACCGCGATCGCCCCCTTGCCGGGATAGAGCCCGTAGATCTTCGCATGATTGGTGGCGCTGAGCTCGACGAAACGCTGCAGGCTGATGCGACCCTTCGAGACCCCCTCGGAAAACAGGATCGGCAGCCGCGTCTCGACGCCGGGAATGCCGTTGGGCACCCAGCGGAACGAGGTGCGCCCCTTCGGATTGAGCTTGCCTTGCGTATCGTCGTAGCGAAACGGACAGTGATCGGAGGAGAAGGTCTGGAACACGCCGGTGCGGATCCCTTCCCAGATCGCATCCCAGCTCTCGTGATCGCGCGGCGGGGGTGAGCAGACGTATCTGGCGCCGCTCATCGCGTCGCCGCCCTGCGCCGCTTTCAGATCTTCCGCCGTGAGCGAGATGTATTGCGGGCAGGTCTCGCCATAGACCTTGAGCCCGCGCTGCTGGGCCCAGCGGATCTGCTCCATCGCCTCGCGGCCCGAGACATGCACGATCATCAGCGGCACATCGACCAGCTCCGCATGGCTGATGGCGCGATGCGCGGCTTCGCGCTCGACCAGTTCGGGCCGCGACGCGGCGTGATAATACGGCGCCGTGTCGCCCGCCCGCTCCAGCTTCTCGGTCATGTAGCGGATCGCGTCATAGCCCTCCGCATGCACCATGACGAGCGCGCCCTCGCGGCGGGCGACGTCGAACACGTCGAGCAATTGGCGGTCGTTCAGGACGAGATCGTCATAGGTCATGAACACCTTGAAGGAGGTGTAGCCGTCCTTCAGGAGTGCGGGCAGTTCCTGGCCGAGCACCTCCGGCGTCGGATCGGAGATGATCAGGTGGAAGGCCGTGTCGATGACGCAGCGCCCTTCCGCCAGCTTGCGGTATTCCTCGACACAGGCCCGCAGGCTGGTGCCGCGTTCCTGGAGCGCGAAGGGCATGACCAGCGTATTCCCGCCCGCCGCCGCAGAAGCCGTGGCGGAGGCAAAATCGTCGGCCATGACGATCCCCTCCCCCTGTTTCTGGGCGATATGGACATGGCTGTCGATGCCGCCGGGCAGAACCAGCAGACCGTCCGCATCGATCTCCTCGGCGGCATCGCTGATCGCATCGGCAATCGCCGCGATCTTGCCGTCGCGGATGCCGATATCGGCCTTGAACACGTCCGACGCGGTCGCAACCGTGCCGTTGCGGATGGCGAGATCATAAGCGGCCATGGGAATCCCTCGGGTGATGCAGCTGCGCGAAAGTCTAGCGGCAGC
>PXAW01000179.1 GCA_003567055.1 Hyphomicrobiales bacterium | reverse complement strand
GTTGCGCACGCCGACACGCACGCCCTCAATGGGCTTGTCCGCATTCGCGATGATTTCCTTGACGCGATCCGCAGCGGCATCCGTCAAAGAAATGACTTTCAATCCACCAAACATCTTTTCCCTCTCCACCCACGGGTAGAAGGCCCGGGCCAGTGAGTTGCCTGTTTCCAACATAGTAAGATCGACCGCCCGCGTCGAGGGTCGTTTCCGCAATGCGGGCGGTTCGCAATACATTCATTGCGATTCCTTGCTTGCCTGCGAGCCGGGGAGGGGGCTATCTAGCGCCGTAATCGCGCAAGAAACGGCGAAGTGCACACGCCATGTCGGATCCCATCGTCCTGATACCCGCCCGCATGGCGGCCACGCGCCTGCCGGGCAAGCCGCTTGCGGATATCGCCGGGGAGCCGATGATCGTGCATGTCTGGCGCCGTGCCGTCGAGGCGGGGATCGGCCCGGTCGCGGTGGCCACGGATGCGCCGGAGATCGCGCAGGCCGTCGAGGCGGCCGGCGGAATCGCGGTGATGACGCGTGCCGATCACGCTTCAGGCTCCGATCGGACTTTCGAGGCTCTCGAAGCGCTCGACCCGCAGGGAGACCATGACGTGGTGGTGAATGTGCAGGGCGATTTTCCCACGATCGACCCGCGCGCCATCGCCGCCGCGATCCTGCCGCTGGCGGATCCCGCCGTCGCGATCGCCACGCTCGCCTGTCCGATCCGCGACGAGGACGAGGCGAATGATCCCAATATCGTCAAGGTGGTCGGCTCCCCCGTTTCCGCCGGGCGGCTGCGCGCACTCTATTTCACCCGCGCCCGCGCGCCCTGGGGCGAGGGGCCGCTTTATCATCATATCGGGCTCTATGCCTTCCGCCGGCGCGCGCTGGAGCGCTTCATCGGCCTCGCGCCGTCGGCTCTGGAGACGCGCGAGAAGCTCGAACAGCTGCGTGCGCTGGAAGACGGGATGCGCATCGACGTGACCCTCGTCGATGACGCGCCCTTCGGCGTCGATACGCCCGAATCCCTGGCGCGGGCCCGCGCCGTTCTCGGAGAGCCTTCATGAGCAAGATCATCGCCTTTCAGGGTGAGCGCGGCGCGAATTCGAACATCGCCTGCCTCGACGTGCATCCGGATTGGACGCCATTACCGTGCCCGACCTTCGAGGATGCCTTCGCCGCCCTGAAGGAAGGGCAGGCGCAGCTTGCGATGATCCCGATCGAGAATTCCGTGGCGGGCCGCGTGGCCGATATCCACCATCTGCTGCCGGAATCCGGGCTTCACATCATCGGCGAATATTTCCTGCCCGTCCGCCACCAGCTGATGGCGGTGAAGGGGGCGACGCTCGCGACAATCCGCACTGTGCAGAGCCACGTCCAGGCGCTCGGCCAGTGCCGGCGCACCCTGCGCAAGCTCAACCTCGTTCCCGTCGTCGGTGCCGATACGGCGGGCTCCGCGCGGCAGATCGCGGAGCTGGGCGACCCCACCCGCGCGGCAATCGCGCCGCAGCTCGCCGCCGAGGTCTACGGGCTCGAAATCCTTGCCGCGGATATCGAAGACGAGGCGCACAACACCACGCGCTTCATCATCCTCGCCAATGATCCGCTGGAAATCGCTGCCGGCACGGCGGATTGCGTGACGAGCTTCGTCTTCCGCGTGCGCAACATTCCCGCCGCGCTCTACAAGGCGATGGGCGGTTTCGCGACGAACGGCGTCAACATGACGAAGCTCGAGAGCTACATGATCGAGGGCCACTTCACCGCGACGCAGTTCTATGCGGAGGTCGATGGCCACAAGGACGAGCCGCATCTGCGCCGCGCGCTGGAGGAACTCGCCTTCTTCTCGCGCGAGTTGAACGTGCTCGGCGTCTATCCCGCGCATCCGTTCCGCCGAAATCTGCGCGACACGATGGACGAGGAATGAGCCAGCGCGCGCCTCATCCGGCGAGGTAGCGTCGCACAAGGTGATGCGCGATCGCGACCGGCGGTGGCGTGCGCAGATTGTCGGGATGGCGGTCCTCCAGCATCAGGGCGACATCTGCGCGCGAGAACCAGCGCACGTCCTCCATCTCCTCGTAATCGATGTCGAGACTGTCATCGGTGGCGATGCCGTGACAGCCGATCATCAGGGAAGAGGGGAAGGGCCAGGGCTGGGAGAGCATGTAGCGCACCTCGCCGACACGCACGCCCGCTTCCTCGAAGGTCTCGCGCCGCACCGCATCCTCGACCGTCTCGCCCGGCTCGACGAACCCGGCGAGGCAGGAGTAATTGCCTGCGGGAAAGCGCGCCTGTCGTCCGAGCAGGATATTGTCGCCATGGGTGATCAGCATGATCGCGACCGGGTCGGTGCGCGGAAAATGCTGTGTGCCGCAGGCATCGCAATCGCGGCGAAAGCCCGAGGCGCTCGCGCGTGTCGGCGCACCGCAATTCGCACAGAAGCGATGCCGCGCATGCCACGAGAGCAGCGATTTCGCCTCAGCCAGAATCCCGGCCTCGCGCTCGGGGACGAGCCCCTGCGTCGCGACGGAGCGCAGATCGAGGATGAAGCAATCGCTGCGTCGCTCGAACGCCTCCAGCTGATCCGCAGCGGTGAGCAGCGCGAGCACATGGGTGCCGTCGAGGGTGCCGAGATAGACTTCTTCCGCGATCGGCAGGTCCCCGCGCATCGCAGCCGGATGCAGGGCGCTGAGCCCGTTCCCGTCCCGCGACAGGATCGGCATATCGCCGGCAAAGAGCACGAGCCGCGCCTGCGGATCGAGGCGATAGCGCGCCAGCGCGTCGCCACCACGCTCACTGGTATGGCGCACCAGACCGTTGGTGGCAAAGCCCATGGGCGGATGGTCGTTCAGGAAATCGGTCATGCCTTTCGGCGCCCCTCTTCTCGGGATTGTCAGGCCTCGGCGAAGGCCTGCGTGAAACGGTCGATCAGGGGCTGGACCCCGTGTGCGGGATAGGTGCGGCGTTCGCCGTAACCCCAGACCGGGCCGGGCCAGGCGGGGTCGGAGAGAAAACGCCCGATCACGTGCAGGTGAAACTGCGCCACGACATTGCCGAGATTCGCGACGTTCACCTTGTCCGGATCGGTGACCTTGCGCATCACCGAGACGGCGATGCGCGCCTCTTCC
>PXAW01000286.1 GCA_003567055.1 Hyphomicrobiales bacterium | reverse complement strand
TGCGTCGTCACGGCCTCACGCGACCGCCGGGTTGCCGGTCCCGTCTCCGCCGCCGCGATTGTCGTCGCCGGTGGCCGGATGCTCTGCATCATCGGCAAGCGTCAGGATCGGCGCGCCGCAATGGCGGCCCTGGAGGTAATCGACGCCCCATCCCGCAAGCATGGCGGCGGTCTCCTCATCCTCGACCCATTCGGCCACGACGCGGATATCGAGATTGCGGGCGAGATCGACGAGGGTGCGCACGAAGAAGCGGTCATCGGGCGAGCGCGGCAGGTTCTGCACGAAGGCGCCGTCGATCTTGAGGATGTCGACGGGGAAGCTGCGCAGATGGCGGAAGGAGGTGTGGCCGGCGCCGAAATCATCAATGGCGATGCGCACGCCCTTCTGTTTCATGGCTTCGAGCTGCATGCGCGTGCGATCGGGATCGCGTACTGCGCTCGTCTCGGTAATCTCGATGATCAGCCGTCCGGCCACGCCCGGATGCAGGGCGAGATGGCCGTCCAGCGCGCTGATCCAGTCGGGGCGCTCCAGCGTCGACGGGGAGAGATTGACCGAAAGCTGATCCTGCGGATGCTTCGCGAGCCAGCCGGTGGCCAGTTCGAGCATGCGTGCATCGAGCAGATCCATCAGCCCCGCCCGCTCGACCGTGGGCATGATCTCGCCCCCCGCCAGAAGCGGCATATCCGGGCGGGTGAGCCGGGCGAGTGCTTCGCAGAACACGGTCTCGCGCGTGTGCGCATCGACCACCGGCTGGCGCGCGAAGACAAGCCGGCGCTCGTTGAGCGCATCGATCACGGCATTGGCCGAAAGCTGCGCCTCGCGCCGCAGGCGGGCTTCGCAGCGCAGATCATGCACGACGAGGGTTTCGTGCGGCTGGGCGCGGGCACGCGCCAGCGCATCCTCCGCGCGGCGCATCAGCGATGCGGCGTCGCGGGCGTGATCGGGTGCACAGGCCGCGCCGATGCGCAGGCTGACCGGGAAGACGCCGTCCTGCGTCGCAACGGGTGTCTTCTCGACCGCGTCGCGCAGACGGCGTGCCGCGATCGGAGCCTGGCTGAGGGAGCACGACATCATCGCCACGGCGAAGCGGTTGCTGGCATAACGGGTGATCTTGTCGCGGCTGCGCAGCACCCGGCGGATGCGCGAGGCGACCTCGTCAATCACCGCATCGCCGCCATCGAAGCCGAGCTCGTCGTTGATCCGCTCGAGATTGTCGATCGCGGCGATCATGACGGTGACGCGCTTTTGCGAACTCGCAGTGGCGAGCACGTCGGCGGCGATGAATTCGACGAAAGCGCCGCGATCACCCAGCCGCATCTGTGAAGCGTCTCCCGCCTCGATGCGCAGAACCCCGTGCACCCGCGCGGGCGCGCCGCCCGGCCCCGCATACCAGCGTCCGGAATCCTCGACGGCGATGCGGCGACCGTCGGGCAGGCGCAGATTGTAGCGGGTCCTGAAGGGAATCCCCGCACCGGTATCGGTCTCCCGGGCAAGGCTGATCGTCTCGTTACGGTTGATGCCGCTGCCGGGCTCTGCCATCAGCGCGAAGGCGGCACCTGTGGCGATGCTCTGCGAATCGGCGATGCCGAGCACGTCGCAGGCATTGGCGCTCCATGCGAGAGCATCGGTCTCCACGTTCCAGTCATAGATGACTTCACCGATGGAGGTGAGAACGGCGCGCGGATCGAGAGCCGTTTCCGGCGATCTGGCATCCGACATCGAGGCCCGTCCTTTCCCAACCCGTTACGCCTTGCACCGACGCGGTGGCGCGCATGCCGTC
Organism: Hyphomicrobiales bacterium; assembly: GCA_003567055.1. GTDB lineage: Bacteria > Pseudomonadota > Alphaproteobacteria > Rhizobiales > Beijerinckiaceae > Saliniramus. The sequence continues at coordinate 1,345 of PXAW01000286.1, read as the reverse complement.
GCCCGGATGCCTTGCATCAAAGCGGCACAGGGCGATGCCCGCCGCATGCGAACCATCCCCGGAAGCGAGCGTCCGCACGTGACAATTCGTCCTGAAATGATGCATAAACCAAGGTTAACAGCCGGTTAAAACTGGCCGCAAAATTGCACGGGTCGGTGATCATGCGTCCGGGAGTTTCGCTGCATGCATAACGAACCATTGATGCAAACCGCTGCCGCGTATCGCGCGAATCGCAAGCCCGCGAGCCGCGCGGTCGTTCCCGTCACCGCTTCGGCGCGCACGGAGAACGAGGGGGACGGGCGTACGCAGCACGAGCGGGCATCGTTTACACGGATGCCCCGGCAGGCGGGCGCCTCGGCGGGTTTCGTCACGCAGCTGATCGCCTGTGCCGGCAACCTGCCCGCTTATCGGGCCCGGCGCCGGGCCGAACCGGAAGAGGCCGCGCGTCGCTATGCGGGCGCACCGGCGCATCCGGTGCAGGGGCGCGGCATCGCCGTGTGAGCCCGTCCGCGTGCCGCTGCGTTCGAAAAATCCGCACCGCCCCCTTGCGGTACGGTCACAATTCGGGGAGTAAGGACGACGCGCCGTCCACGCGAGCCGGAGAAGAGCCATGACCATGCCCTACCGACGAATCCTCGTGAAACTGTCGGGAGAGGCGTTGCAGGCACCGGACGGTTTCTGGCTCGATGCGCAGGTCCTCACCCGTCTCTCGCAGGATATCGCCCGCGCCACGGCAGCGGGATTCGAGATTGCGCTGGTGATCGGCGGCGGCAACATCATCCGCGGCGCGCGCATGAGCGCTGCCGGCTGGATCGACCGCCCGACGGCGGATTCCATGGGCATGCTCGCCACGGTGATGAATTCGCTGGCTTTGGAGACCGCGCTCAACGCCAACGGCGTCTCGGCGCGCACCATGTCGGCGGTGTCGATGCCCACGATCTGCGAAACTTATGCGCGCCAGCCCGCCCTGCATTATTTGGAAAAAGGCCAGGTCGTGGTGCTGGCCGGCGGCACCGGCAATCCGTTCTTCACCACCGATACCTCCGCCGTGTTGCGCGCCGCTGAACTGCGCTGCGACGCGGTGCTCAAGGCGACGCAGGTGGACGGGGTCTATTCCGCCGATCCCAAGGCGGACGCGGATGCCAAGCGTTACGACAGGCTCACCCATGACGAGGCGATCGCCCGTGATCTGAAGGTGATGGATACCGCCGCCTTCGCGCTCGCCCGCGACGGCAAGCTGCCGATCATCGTCGGCTCGCTGCATGCGCCGTCATCGATCGCCGCGATTCTGGCGCGCGAAGCACCCTCGACGGTGGTCGCACCCTGATATAAACAGCTTCGGGCC
>PXAW01000549.1 GCA_003567055.1 Hyphomicrobiales bacterium | reverse complement strand
GGCGGGTGCGGTGAGCGCAGGAAATCGCGCAGATTTTCCGCCGTAAGATCATCGCGCTGCGCGATTTGCATGAAGCTTGCCACCTGGTCGCTCGCAACATCCTGCCCCGGCCCCACCAGATGACACGAGGCACACCAGCGCTCGGCGATGACTTCGCCTTGCAGCGCATCGGCCGCAGCCGGCATGCTGGCCGCGACCAGCATTGCGCATGCGGCCAGCGTGCCGGGAAACCCATGCATCATCCGGTCTTTCCGGCCTTCGTCATGAACCTGCATGGCGCACCCCCTTTGCGATCGCGACGTGAACCGGCGTTCAACCGGCGAATCAACAGCCAGCCTAGCGGCGGCGCAACGACCTGCAAACCGTGAACCTGTTGCATGCCGGGCGCGGGGCGAAGTTTATGCGTTCGTCTTTACCATCTGGCAAAGTCGAGGCCTTATTTTGAAGTGTGTTTTGCGTAAACAAGAGTGTGTGACCCGGCATGATCGCCACGCCGACTTTCCCCGATCTCGCCGCGCTCGTCGTCGATGAGAGCCTGTATATCCGCCGCATCCTGCGCGACATGCTGACGCGTGTCGGCATCAAGCGCGTGCTCGAGGCGCCGGACGGGGCCGAGGCGCTCGGCGTGCTCTCGGAGAGCAAGCCCGATCTCGTCATCCTCGACTGGGATCTCGCGATTCTCTCCGGCGAGGAATTCATCCGTCTGACGCGCACCCCCACCACCTCGCCGGCGCCGAGCATCCCGATCATCGTGATGATGGGCAAGCCGCGCCGCTATGTCGTCGATCGGGCCATGTCGCTGGGCGTCAACGAGATCATCGCCAAGCCTTTCTCCCCCAAGGTCTTGTGGTCGCGCCTCGACGAGGTGATCAACCGTCCGCGCCCCTATATCCAGATCAAGGGCCTGCTGCGCCCCGTGGCGCGCTCCACCGACGCCCTGCCGCAGAAGGTGGCTGCCTGATCTTGTCCGGGTGCGTGTGGAACCAGACACCACCTCTCGCGATTTATTGTTCTTGGCATTTCGCCGGCTGCGCTGTTACCCTTGTTCCCAAGTTGGAGAGCTCCCCCATGACGGCTGCGGAGTTCGCGAGGATGAAACCTTGGCGGTGGACAGTGGTGCATTCGGCGCAGGTGCAAAGGCGGAAGGATCTCTGAACTTCGACAGTACGGCTGCGAAGGCGACGGGACAGAACACGCAGGAGCATCGGGCGCATCGCCAGAACAGGCGAGCAGGCGCGGCCTATGCGGCGCTCGATCTCGGCACGAACAATTGCCGCCTGCTCATCGCCGAACCCGCCCGCGCCGGCTTTCGTGTCATCGACGCTTTCTCGCGCATCGTGCGCCTCGGCGAGGGGCTCGCCAGCGCCATCACGCTCAACGACAACGCCATCGACCGGACCATCGAAGCGCTGCTGATCTGTCGCGACAAGATGCACGCGCGCGGTGTCCACCGGGCGCGGCTGATCGCGACGGAAGCCTGTCGCATGGCGCGCAATGCCGACCATTTCATCGAACGGGTGCATGACGAGACCGGCATGGAGCTCGAGATCGTCGACCGGCGCACCGAAGCCTTCCTCGCCGTGACGGGATGTGCGGCGCTGGCAGATCCCGAGGCACATTCGGTGATCGTCTTCGATATCGGCGGCGGCTCCACCGAAATCGCCTGGCTCGACGGCCAGGCCCGCTCACCGCTCGCCGATCCCTGCAAGCGCATCCGCGCCTGGGATTCGCTGCCCGTCGGCGTGATCACCCTGGCCGAACGCCATGGCGGCGTCGAAGTCGGGCCCGAGAAATTCGAGCGCATGGTCGAGGAAGTCTCGCAGATGCTCACGCCCTTCGCGCTGGCAGCGGGGGCGGCCACGGCGGCGCCGGACTTTCATCTGCTCGGCACGTCCGGGACGGTCACCACCGTCGGCGGCATCTTCCTGCGCCTGCCGCGCTACGACCGCCGTCAGGTCGACGGGCTCTGGATGGCGGCGACGGAGGTGGATACGGTGCTCGACGAACTCGTCGGGCTCGATTACGAAGCGCGGGCGGCGAGCCCCTGTGTCGGGCGCGAGCGGGCCGATCTGGTGCTCGCGGGCTGCGCCATTCTGGAAGGCATCCGCCGCGCCTTTCCCGCGCCCCGTCTGCGCATCGCCGATCGCGGTCTGCGCGAGGGGATATTGATGAATCTGATGCGCGAGGACGGCGTCTGGAAGCGTCGTCGCGGGCGCCGCAGAGGCCGTTCGCGCAACGGTTCACCGGCGCCGGGTCCGGCCATGCCCGATCCCGGTCGCGCCTGAGGCGAGAAAAATCGTGTCACAAAAGAGCAGTAATCCCCCGCGCGCACTCAAGGTGAAGCTGAAGAAGGCGCGCGGTCGCACGCCCTCGCAGCAACGCTGGCTGCAGCGCCAGCTCAACGATCCCTATGTCCTGCGCGCCAAGCGCGAGGGCTGGCGCTCGCGCGCGGCCTTCAAGCTGCTGGAGCTCGACGAGAAGTTCAAGTTCCTCAAGCCCGGCCAGCGCATCGTCGATCTGGGCGCGGCGCCCGGTGGCTGGTCGCAGGTGGCCGCGCGCAAGATCGGGATCGTGGATGAGAGCGGCGCCGAACGCGAAAAGGCGCGCGGCAAGATTGTCGGCATCGATCTCCTGCCGATCGAGCCGATGCCCGGCGCCGAATTCATCGAGATGGATTTCCTCGACGATGATGCGCCCGCGCGCCTCGTCGCGCTGCTGGGCGGCCCGGCGGATGTGGTGATGTCGGACATGGCGGCCAATGCCACCGGTCACAAGAAGACCGACCATCTGCGCATCATGGGGCTCGCCGAGACCGGTGCGGAATTCGCCCGCTCGGTTCTGGCGCAGGGCGGCACCTATATCGCGAAGGTGCTGCGCGGTGGCACGGAGGGGGCGCTGCTGGCTGATCTGAAGCGCGACTTCGCCAATGTCCGCCACTACAAGCCCCCGTCGAGCCGCTCCGATTCAGCCGAGCTCTTCGTCCTCGCCATGGGCTATCGCGGCGAGGACCGCGTCGCGGCGGAACAGGGCGAGGCTGGTTGAACGCGGTGCCGCGCGGGCTGGCGCAGATCAGGTGATGTGCCAGTCTGCGGTCCGGCTGTGTGGCGCCGTCAGCTTCTCGCGCAGTT
>PXAW01000480.1 GCA_003567055.1 Hyphomicrobiales bacterium | reverse complement strand
CGGCTGTTTCACGCCATGCCGGAAGCGATTGCCGAGACGGGTCGTTTCATGGGGGGGCTCGGCTTTTCCCTCGATGAATTGCGCTACGAATATCCGGAAGAAGCCCGCGCCGGATTCGATACGGCGCAGGAAGCGCTCGAACATTTTACCCGGCAGGGTGCACGGGAGCGCTTCGGCGAGATCATCCCGGACAAGGTGGAAACCGCCCTGCGGCACGAGCTCGCCCTGATCGGGCAGCTCGGCTACGCGCCGTACTTTCTGACCGTGCACGATATCGTGCGCTTTGCCCGCTCCAGGGGAATCCTCGCCCAGGGGCGCGGCTCGGCGGCGAATTCGAGCGTGTGTTTCTGCCTCGGCGTCACCGAGGTCGATCCCACCAAGCACGACCTGCTCTTCGAGCGTTTCGTCTCGGCGGAGCGCAAGGAGCCGCCGGATATCGACATCGATTTCGAGCATGAGCGGCGCGAGGAGGTGATGCAATACGTCTATGCGCGCTATGGCCGCGAGCGGGCCGGGCTGGCAGCGAGCCTGATCACCTATCGCGCCCGCTCGGCCATCCGCGAGGTCGGCAAGGTGTTCGGCCTGTCGCAGGATACGCTCGACGCCCTGTCGGGTTCGATCTGGGGCTGGTCATCGGCGAAGGTCGAGGAAAACGAAGTGACGCGGCTGGGGCTCGATCCGCAGGAGGAGCGCCTCGCCATGGCCCTGCGGCTTGCCGACGAACTGACCGGCTTTCCCCGCCATCTCTCCCAGCATACCGGCGGCTTCGTCATCACCCGCACCCGCCTCGACGAGGTCACCCCCGTGGCCAATGCCGCGATGGAGGGGCGCACCACGGTGGAATGGGACAAGGACGATCTCGATGCGCTGGGCATTCTCAAGATCGACCTGCTCGCACTCGGCATGCTGTCGTGCCTGCGCCGCGCCTTCGATCTGCTGGAGACGCATTACGGTAAGCGGCTGCAGCTCTCGACCATTCCGGCGGAGGATCCGCGCGTCTATGCCATGATCGGGCGCGCCGACACGCTCGGCGTCTTCCAGATCGAGAGCCGGGCGCAGATGTCGATGCTGCCGCGGCTGAAACCCGCCTGCTTCTACGATCTCGTGATCGAGGTGGCGATCGTGCGGCCCGGCCCGATCCAGGGCGACATGGTGCATCCCTATCTGCGCCGGCGCGAGGGTCGCGAGCCTGTGGCCTATCCCGCCCCCGCCCCGGAACACGGCCCACCGGACGAGCTGGAACGGGTGCTCGGCAAGACCCTCGGCGTGCCGCTCTTCCAGGAACAGGCCATGCGCATCGCCATCGTCGCGGCCGGGTTCAGCCCCGGCGAGGCGGACCGGCTGCGCCGGGCCATGGCCACGTTCAGGCGTGTGGGCACGATCTCGACCTTCGCCCGCAAGATGGTCGACGGCATGGAAGCGCGCGGCTATGACCGCGCCTTCGCCGAGCGCTGTTTCAAGCAGATCGAGGGTTTCGGCGAATACGGCTTTCCCGAAAGCCATGCGGCGAGTTTCGCGCTTCTGGTCTATGCCTCCTGCTGGTTCAAGGCGCGCTACCCGGATGTCTTTGCCTGCGCCCTGCTCAACGCCCAGCCGATGGGGTTCTATGCCCCCGCCCAGATCGTGCGCGATGCCCGCGAGCACGGGGTGCGGGTGGCGCATCCCGATATCAACGCCTCGGACTGGGATTGCACGCTCGAAGCGGATGAACCCGCCCATCCGCGCCTGCATCGGCGTCATGGGACCATGCGCGAGGATATCCTGAGCGACCACGCGATCCGGCTCGGTTTTCGCATGATCAAGGGCCTGCGCGAGGCGGATATGCGCATGATCGTGGAACGGCGCGGGGCTGGCTATGATTCGGTGCGCGATCTGTGGCTGCGCACCGGGCTCTCTCCCGCCGTGCTCGAACGCCTGGCGGAGGCGGATGTGTTCCAGTCACTGGGGCTGGAGCGGCGTGACGCGCTCTGGGCGGTGAAGGCCTTGCGGCGCACCGGCGACAAGGATGATCTGCCGCTCTTTGCCGTCGCCCGCATGGCCGAGCGCGAGCCCGATGCCGATCTGCCGGCCATGCCGCCCGGCGAGAAGGTGGTGGCGGATTATCGCACGCTCACCCTGTCGCTGAAGGCGCATCCGGTGTCATTCCTGCGCCGCGATCTGACTGGCGATCGCTTCAAAAGCTGCGCGGATCTCGACCATGGACGCCACGGCGCCCGGATCGGCTGCGCCGGGCTGGTGCTTATCCGGCAGCGCCCCGGCTCGGCCAAGGGCGTCGTCTTCATGACGGTGGAGGATGAGAGCGGCATCGCCAATCTGATCGTCTGGCCGAAAGTGTTCGAGCGTTTCCGCCCGGTCGTGCTCGGCGCCCGGCTCGTGGGGGCACGCGGGCGGCTGCAACGGGCCAATGGCGTGACCCATCTCGTGGTGGAGGAGCTGATCGATCTCACCGGGCTGATGCAGAAAGTCGCGCGCCTGCCCGCGCCGGAAGCCCTGGCCCGGGGCGACGAGGTCAAGCGCCCGGGAATCGACCAGCGCGGCGCCCCGGCCCGTCGTCCCGCAGAGGCTGCGAAGATCGCGGCCCTGGTGCGCGAGGAGCCGGGCCTGGCAGAGGACCTGTCGCAAGCGCCAGGTGGCGTGCCGCAACGCGCCGTCGCATCGGCCATGCCGCGCGGGCGCAATTTCCGCTAGCGCATCATTCCGTCAGGTGAATACCGGCTGACGGAAAAAATGATGCGCCGAACAATGACTTGGAGCGCTTTTTCAGAAACGCAGCATGCGCATCAGGCGGGCAACGTCGAGCAGGGCGACGAGGCCGGAGGCCACATAGGTATAGGCCGCCGCACGCAGGACCTTGCGGGCCGCCGGCAGATCATCTTTCCCCAGATATCCGCCCTTTTCGAGGATCGGCAGCGCCCGGTTGAAGCTCGCATCCATCTCCACGGGCAGCGTCAGGATATGGATCAGCACGCGCGAACCCAGCAGCGCGATCACGACACCCACCTGCAGGAGAATCAGCACCGGTGACTTGACCAGGAATGCCACCAGCGGCGCCAGCGCCAGGATGATCGCGGCGGCAACCTCGATCGAGCGCACCGAACCGGCGAGTCGGACACGCGTCGTCAGCAGCTTGTCGCCATCG
>PXAW01000436.1 GCA_003567055.1 Hyphomicrobiales bacterium | reverse complement strand
TATATGATGTCGCGCGCCGATGGGTAGCGGCAGCTGACCTGAAGATTGCCTTTGCACGCGGAAAAGGGGAGCGCTACCTGCAGCACGACTCCCCTCTCCTCCAAGGGAGAGGGGAGTCGTGGCGCGCGCTTCATGGAGGGCGCGAGTGGCCGTGCTACTCCGCCGCCGCGCGGCGCTCCGGGTAGAGGCCGAGCAGGCCCTCGCGGCTGGCTTCGCAGATGCCGCGCTCGGTGATCAGGCGGGTGACGAGGCGGGCGGGGGTGACGTCGAAGGCGGGGTTGCCGGCGGGCGAGCCCGGCGCCACGACGCGGATCGTCTCGATCGCACCGGAATCGGTCAGGCCGGTGAGATGCGTGACCTCGCGCTCGGCGCGCTCCTCGATCTCGATGCCGCCCACACCGTCATCGATGGTCCAGTCGATCGTGGAAGCGGGGAGGGTGACGTAGAAGGGCACGCCGTTGTCACGCGCCGCGAGGGCCTTGAGATAGGTGCCGATTTTATTCGCGACATCACCCGTGGCCGTGGTGCGGTCGGTGCCGGTGATGCACATGTCGACCTTGCCGTGCTGCATCAGATGGCCGCCGGCATTGTCGACGATGACCGTATGCGGCACGCCGTGGCCGCCAAGCTCGTAGGCCGTCAGCGCCGCACCCTGGTTGCGCGGGCGGGTCTCGTCCACCCAGACATGAACCGGGATGCCCGCATCATGCGCCTGGTAGATCGGCGAGAGCGCGGTGCCCCAGTCGACGCAGGCGAGCCAGCCGGCATTGCAATGGGTGAGGATGTTGACGGGGCGCCCGGTCTCTCGGTGGCGCTCGGCGATCAGCGTCATGGCATGGGCGCCGATCTGCCGGCATTGCTCGACATCCTCGTCACACAGGGCGGCGGCCTCGGCAAAGGCGCGATCGGCGCGTTCGGAGGCCGCAACGGCGCTGAGGCATCGCTCCATGCGCGCGAGCGCCCAGTGCAGGTTGACGGCGGTGGGGCGCGTCGCGGTGAGGCGGCGGATGCCGCCGGTCAGCGAGGCATCGGAGGGATCGGCGCGCATCTGCATGGCGACGCCGTAGGCCGCCGTCGCGCCGATCAGCGGCGCGCCGCGCACGACCATGGTGACGATCGCCTGAGCGGCTGCCTCCATGTCACGCAGGCGCAGCAATTCGAAGGCGAAGGGCAGCTTCGTCTGGTCGATGACCATGATGCCGTCGCCGTCCTCGGCGGGAAAAATCGTGCGGTAATGAACGCCGTCAATCTTCATGCCGGATCCCCTTCACCAGCGGGTTGGCTCAATATTCGATCTCGAAGCCGATGCCGACGGAGGTATTTCCGTCTGCGCCGACCTGCGATTGTAAGCGCAATCGCCGGCTGAGGTCGATATCCACCGAGACCCCGGTATCCTCAGGGCGCGCGCCGGCGCGGATGCCGATGCGGACATTGTCGGCGATATAGCGCGAAACGCCCACGGCGGGCGCCTCCGCATCGGCGGTGATGTCGAGGCTGTCGACGCCGAGCGCCCGGCGCAGCTGGTCGAATGCCCCGGGGCCACCGCCGGTGAGGGTGGCGATGCCTTGCGCGAGTTGCAGCGCCTGCGCGGCAGACAGCCCGCCCGAGGCCTGGTCGAACAGAATGCGCGAGAGGATCTCGTCCTCGGGCAGGGAGGGAACCGAGCTGAGGATGAAGGAGGGATCATCGGCGGGGCCGGTGACCGCAATGCTGACCGTCGCGTCACTCACCTGCGTCTCGGCGACGAAATCGATGAAGGGCACGAGATCGCCGGCGAAATCCAGCGTGCCGCGCGTCAGGTCGAGCCGCTGGCCGAGCAGATCGAAGCGACCGCGCCGCAATTCGAAGCCGCCGATCGCGACCGGATCGAGGCTGGTGCCGGTCAGGCGCAGCGCGCCGCCCAGTTCGGCATTGATGCCGCGCCCGCGAATGAAGATGCGGTTGGGGCTGTCGATGGTCAGATCAAGGCGCGCATTGAAGCGCACGCCGCGCTCGCGGCCCGCAGCATCGCGCAAGGCCAGCCGGAGGCGCACCTCCTCCGGCGCGCCGATATGGCGGGTACCCGGAAGCGGCTGCAATGTCGTGGGCAGGCGGTCGGGGACGGTGATGTCGAGAGTGGTCAGCGTGACGCGACCGGCAATCAGCGGCTCCGTCGCGAGCGCGCCGGTGAGCGAGAGGTCGAGATCGACGGTCGCGGTCGCGAGATCGTTCGAGACGAGGCGCGCATTGCGCCCGGTGATGCGCAGATCGCCGGGGAAATTCGCAGCAGGATCGATGCGCACCTGCCCGGATGCGGCGAGGGTGCCGCCATTGGGGGTGGCTGCGCTGAACGATTCGATGCGCAGCACATCGCCCTGCGCAACCAGCCGGGCATTGATTGCGGAGATGTCGAGGCCCAGCGATTCGTCGGTGAAACGCCCCCCGCTCACCGTCGCCGTCCCGTCGATGCGCGGCGCCGCGCTCATGCCGCGTATCGTGGCATCGACCTGCGCGGTGCCGGTCAGCCGTCGGCCCTGCGGCGCCAGAACGACATTCGCCGCCGCGAGATCGAGATTGCCCTGCGCACGCAGATCGAGCTCGCCGGTTTGATCGATCGGTGCGCTCCCGGTGATGCGCAGATCCGCCGCTGCGGCGGCGATTGTCGCATCGACGCCGATGCGCTGATCGGCGATCGTCCCGGAGGCGGTGACGTTGACGCTGGGAATACCCGCTTCGCGCAATTGCGGCAGGGCGACATCGGAGAGGCTGAGCCGGTAATCGCCCTGCGGCGCATCCGCCGTTCCGCGCAGCCGTGCCCGGCCTTCCGCCGTCCCGGTCAGCCCGAGGCCGGGGACGAAGATCTCCGAGATCGACAGGGGCAGGGCGGTCACGTCGATGGCGAGATCGAGGCTTTCCCCGGCAGCGCCTGCGATGGTGATGCGCCCGCCATTGGCCGCGATGGTGACATCCTCGAACGTGGCGGTGCCGTCGGCAATGACGATCCGCGCCGGCTGCCGGAGCGCGAGGCTGCGCTGGCCGCGCGTGGCGGAGAGGGCGTCGAGCCCGATCACGAAATCGGAATCGCGCGGCGTGAGGCGTCCGCGTGCATCGAGATCAAAGCCCTGGGCCCGCGCCTCGGCGGTGAAACGCGTCTCGTCCGCGATGCCCTCGGCGG
>PXAW01000640.1 GCA_003567055.1 Hyphomicrobiales bacterium | reverse complement strand
TTTCCTCAGGGACAGGCCCGTCGATGCTCGCCAGAACCTGCGCCAGAGCGTCGGCGACCGGGAGCAGCGCCATGGTGCTCAGCCTTCCGCCTTGTAATGGCCAGAGCGCCCACCGGCCTTTTCGAGCAGGCGCACGCCCTCGATCAGCATCTCCTTGTCGACCGCCTTGACCATGTCGTAGATCGTCAGGCACGCCACCGAGACGGCGGTGAGCGCCTCCATCTCGACCCCCGTCTGTCCGCCGACACGCACCTCCGCCGTGACGCGCACGCCGGGGAGTTCCTCATCGATGACGCAATCGACCTTCGCCTTGGTGATCATCAGCGGATGGCACAGGGGGATGAGCTCATGCGTGCGCTTGGCCGCCATGATGCCCGCGAGCCGCGCGGCGCCGAGCACGTCGCCTTTCTTCGCGTCACCCGAGCGGATGATGGCGATGGTCTCGGGCCGGGTGACGATGCGCCCCTCGGCAATGGCCACGCGGGAGGTGACCTCCTTTTGCGAGACATCGACCATATTGGCCTGGCCGGACGCGTCGAGATGGGTGAGATCGCTCATGCGGCGGCTCCGTCCTCCAGCGACAGCAATGTCCGCGTCGCCCCCGCGACATCATCCTGCCGCATCAGGCTCTCGCCGACGAGGAAGGTCTCGATCCGCACCTTGCGCAGGCGGGCGATGTCGTCGGGCGTGAAGATGCCGCTCTCGCCCACGATGATCCGGTCATCCGGGATCAGCGGCGCGAGCGTCTCGCTCGTCTCCAGCGAAACCTCGAAGCTGCGCAGGTCGCGGTTGTTGATGCCGATGAGCCTTGCCGGCAGGGTCAGGGCGCGGTCGAGCTCGGCGCGGTCATGCACCTCGACGAGGCTGTCCATGCCGAGCTTATCCGCCGTCTCGATCAGCGCGCGGGCTTCCGCGTCGGTGACGCTCGCCATGATCACGAGGATGCAATCGGCGCCCCAGGCGCGGGATTCGTAGACCTGATACGGCTCGAACAGAAAATCCTTGCGCAGGGCGGGCAGGCCGGATGCCTCGCGCGCCTGGCCGAGATATTTCGGCTTGCCCTGGAAGGAGGGCTCGTCGGTAAGCACCGACAGGCAGCTCGCTCCGCCCTCGGCATAGGCGCGCGCCAGGGCCGGCGGATCGAAATCCTCGCGGATCAGCCCCTTGGACGGGCTCGCCTTCTTGATCTCCGCGATCAGGGCCGGGCGGCCCTGCGCGATATGCAGCTCGATCGCATCGGCAAAGCCACGCGGCGGCGCGGCGGCGGCGGCGAACCGCTCGATCTCGGCCTGCGTCACCATCGCCTTGGCGATGGCGATTTCCTCGCGCTTGTAGGCCTCGATCTTCTTCAGGATATCGGCCATCGCATCAGGCTCCGGAAACGGCGATGAGCTTGTCGAGCGTGGCTTTGGCCGCCCCGGAATCGATCGCCTCGGCGGCCATGGCGACGCCCTCCTTCAGATCGCGCGCCTTCTCGGCGACGACGAGGGAGGCGCCGGCATTGATCACGGCGATGTCGCGATAGGGCGATTTCTCCCCGTCGAGCACGGCGCGCATCGCCTTCGCGTTATGCTCGGGATCGGCGCCCTTGAGGTCGCGCGGATCGGCCAGCGCAATGCCCACGCTCTCGGGATGGATGGTGAAGCGCGAGAACGCACCATTCTCGATCGCCGCGACATGGGTCTCGCCGGTGGTGGTGATCTCGTCGAGCCCGTCGGAACCGTGCACGACCCAGACCTTCTGCGAGCCGAGCTGGCCGAGCACCTTCGCCAGCGGCTCGATCCAGACATCGGAGAACACGCCGAGCAGCTGGCGCCGCACGCCGGCGGGGTTCGTCAGGGGGCCAAGCAGGTTGAAGATCGTGCGGGTGCCGAGCTCGACGCGGAAGGGCCCGACATGGCGCATCGAGGCGTGATGCGTCTGCGCGAACATGAAGCAGAGATTGGCCTGTTCGAGGCAGCGCTCAAGCGTATGCGGCTCACGCCCGATGGTGACGCCGAGCGCGCTCAGCACATCCGCTGCTCCCGATTTCGAGGAGGCGGCGCGGTTGCCGTGCTTGGCCACCGGCACGCCGCAGGCCGCGACGACGAAGGCGGCGAGGGTGGAGATGTTGTAGGTGCCCGAATGATCGCCGCCCGTGCCGACGATGTCGATCGCATCCGCCGGCGCCTTCACCGGCAGCATGCGCGCGCGCATGGCCGAAGCCGCGCCGGTGATCTCGTCGAGCGCCTCGCCGCGCACGCGCAGGGCCATCAGGAAGGCGCCGGCCTGGGAGGGGGTGACCTCGCCGGAAAGCAGCGCGTCGAAGGCCGCGCGGGCCTCTTCCTGGGAGAGCGTCGCGCCGGTGGCGACTTTGGCGATATAGGGTTTGAAACTGTCCATGCTCACATCTGCCGGGTTCAGGCGGGGGCGGTCGCGGCAGCGGGCGCCCGGTTGCGCCAGCGCGCCGCCTTGTCGAAGAAATTTCCGATCAGCGTGCCGCCATCGGGCGTCATGATGCTCTCGGGATGGAATTGCACGCCACAGACGGGCAGGGTGCGGTGCTCGACACCCATGATCAGCCCGTCATCGCTCTCGGCGGTGATCAGAAGCTCCGCCGGGCAGCTCTCGCGCGCGATCACGAGGGAATGGTAGCGCGTGGCTTCCAGCGGCTCCGGACAGCCGGAAAACACGCTCTCGCCGCCATGGCGGATGCGGCTCGTCTTGCCGTGCAGCGGCAGCGGCGCACGCACCACCTGCGCGCCGAAAGCCTGCCCGATCGCCTGCATGCCGAGACACACCCCGAAGATCGGCACGCGGCCCGCGCCTTCGCGGATCAGATCGAGGCAGATCCCCGCTTCGTTGGGGGTGCAGGGGCCGGGGGAGAGCACGATGGCGTCGTAGCCGCTCTCCAGCACGTCGGACACACCCGCCTGATCATTGCGCAGGACGGTGATGTCGCGCGTGAAACGGCTGATCAGATGCACGAGATTCCAGGTGAAGGAGTCGTAATTGTCGATGACGAGAACCCTGCTCACCACATCCCCTCCACCTGCTGGCCGGTTTATCGTTGCCGTTTGCATAGCAAGAGCACGGGCGCGGGGGAAGGGTAAAAGGCGGGGGGAGTGGGCTTCATCATCTCGCCGACGCGGCCATGGCGAGGGTTATCCAATGCCA
>PXAW01000516.1 GCA_003567055.1 Hyphomicrobiales bacterium | reverse complement strand
CCTGCCGCCGCAGCAGATCGGCGACCGTCTCGCGCGGCAGCGCCGGGAGATCGGCCATGCTGCTCGCATTGAGGGCGATGACATCGGCAAGACGCTGCGCCCCATGCGCATCGGCGACGGGTTCGGCCTCTTCGTGGAACGCGGCGATCGCATCGGCGAGCGCATCGAGCAGCCCGGTGCTCAGTTCGCCGCGCGCTGCAAGCCGGTCGAACAGGCCCTCCTCGTCGAAGCGGCGCATCTCGACCATGGCATCGACCAGGGCACCCTCGCCATCGATGGCGAAGCTGCCGTCATCCTCGCGGGTGATGCGCCGCACCGCCCGATAGAGCTGCGGCGCGGTGCGGCGGTTGAGGTGCAGCTCCGCCTCGCAGGCGGCGAGACGCAGCTGCGGTGTCGAGAAATCGGCATAGGGCAGGCGCAGGGCGCGCTTGAGCTTGAAGGCGCGCGCACCGCTGAGCAGGATGACCGAGATATGCGTGTCACGCTGCTGCGGCGGCGCGCCGTCCTCGGCTTCGAGCCGGCTGCGCAGAAAATCGCGGATCGCATGCTGGGCCTGTTCCTGTGCGGCGATCGCAGCGCCGGGATCGGTTTGATTGCTCTCGCTCATGCGTTCTCCATCTCCTGCCCATGTCCTGTCCTGCACCCGCCTCCCGGGCCCTTGCCATCAGACGCTTATCGCATCTGAACCAGCGGGGGACCATCCGGGCTGATCCGGGCGCATCAGTGGCTGCGAAACAAGGCTGCGGAGTAGTTTTCCGCACCTCGCTACTTGCAAATGATTTGCAACTGCATTAAGTCTTGCTGCATCCGAACGAAGCGCATTGCAATGCTTGCCCCGCCAAACTGGAGCTCAGCCTGATGATCCGACAGAGTACCGACATGCAGCGCGCAGCCCGCAGAGCATCGCCGGCGCGCACCCTCCCCGCGATCGCCGCCATCGGCCTCCTCACCGCCTTCGCCGCGCCCGAGCGCGCTGCGGCGCAGGATGAGCCGGTCCGCGTCCTTGCCACGGTCGAGATGATCGCCGATGTCGCGCGCAACGTCGCCGGCAGCTGTGCCGAGGTCGAGGCGCTGCTCGGTTCGGGCGTCGATCCGCATGATTACATCGCCACCGCCTCCGACGTGACGCGGCTCAGCACGGCCGATCTGATCCTCTACGTGGATTTCGCCCTGGAAGAACAGCTCGCCGCCGTGCTGGAGCGGCTCTCTGCGCGCATCCCCACGATCGGCGTCCTCGCCGCCGCCCTCGATCCGGAGGATCTCCTCGATGATCCCACCGAGCCCGGCCAGGTCGATCCGCATGTCTGGATGGATGCGAGCCTCTGGGCGCGGATCGCCCCGGTGATCGGCGATGCCGTGGTCGAGCAGCGCCCCGATTGCGCTGACGAGATCGCGGCACATGTCGATGCCTATACGGTTCAGTTGCAGGCGCTCTATGACTGGGCGGGCGAGAGCATCGCCACCATCCCGCAGGACCAGCGCCGCCTCGTCACCGCGCATGACGCGTTCGAGTATTTCGCCAATGCCTACGGGATGGAGGCGAGCGAGGCCATCGAGGGAATCTCGACCGCCTCCGAGGCGAGCATCGGCGATATCCGGGAGGTCGCCGATTACGTCATCGACAACAATGTCGCCGCCGTCTTCGTCGAGACCACCGTCTCCCCGCGCACGATCGAGGCGCTGGTGCAGGAGGTGCGGGCGCGCGGCAACCGGATCGAGATCGGCGGCGAGCTCTATTCCGATGCGATGGGCGAGCCGGGGACCGTCGGCGGGACCTATATCGGCATGATCTACGAGAACACCGTGACCATCACGCAGGCGCTCGGCGGCACCCCGGCTGCGCTGCCGGAGGCGCTCGCGGACTGGGCGCGGGAATGGGATATCGTGCAGTGAGGCGGCTTGCCCGGTGATACCGGCGGGGCGCCTCTCCTGATCCGGCCGGTATCCGGCCCCCGCAGCGGCTTGTCAGCGCCGCTGCGGGGGCCTAACACTTTCAAGTGACGAGATTGAACGTCGAAACCGCAAAGAATCCCTACGGAAGGGCCTGCGCGCGGCCCGGTTCGACGCCGCATCGGGCAAGATCATGACGAGTCTGGTCGACCTCCTGCAAAGCAGCATCGTGCAAACCGTCGCGCTGGGCGCGGCGATCCTCGGGCTCGTCAGCGGCGTTCTGGGCTGTTTCGCCGTGCTGCGCCGCCAGAGCCTGATGGGCGATACGCTCAGCCACGCCGCGCTGCCGGGTGTCTGCCTCGGTTTCATCATCGCGGGCACCCGCGATCTCGGGGCGATCCTCGCCGGTGCCTTCATCGTCGGCGCGCTGGCCGCACTGACGGTGATGCTGATCATCCGCCGCACGAAGCTCAAGACCGATGCCGCGCTCGGCGTCGTGCTCAGCGTCTATTTCGCGGTCGGCATCATGCTGCTGACCTGGCTCCAGGGCCGGCCCGGGACCGGCCAGGCGGGGCTGTCGAGCTTTCTCTTCGGCCAGGCCGCCGCGATCCTGCGCGAGGATCTGTGGCTGATGGGCGGGATTACCCTTGCCGCGCTGGCGCTGGTGGCGGCCTTGTGGAAGGAGTTCAAGCTCGTCTCCTTCGATCCCGATTATGCGCGCGCCCAGGGCTTTCCCGTGGTCGCGCTCGAAGCCGCGCTGACGGTGATGGTGGCGATCGCCATCGTGGTCGGCTTGCAGCTCGTCGGCGTGATCCTGATGGTGGCGATGCTGATTGCGCCTGCCGCCGCCGCGCGACAATGGGTGCGCAGCCTCGGCGGCATGGTCGTGCTCGCCGCATTCTTCGGCATGATTTCAGGGGTGAGCGGCGCCCTGATCAGCGCCACGGCGCGCGGCCTCGCCACGGGGCCGCTGGTGGTGCTGATCGCCAGCGCGATCGTGCTGATCTCGATCCTGCTGGCACCACGTCGCGGGCTGGTGCGGCGCTGGCACGACGCACGACGCCAGCGCCGCGAACTCGCCGCCCGGCGTGTGCTGATGTCGGTCCACGGGCTCGCACAGGCGCATGGCGACCGCGATTACAAGGCCGAGGCCGGCATGCTCGACACCCTGCACGGCGCCTCCACCCGCCACGCCCTCGCCGAGCTCGAGCGCGAAGGGCTCGTGCGCCCCGTCACCCATGCGCCCGAAACCAGTCCGCACTGGCAGCTCACCCGGGAGGG
>PXAW01000402.1 GCA_003567055.1 Hyphomicrobiales bacterium | reverse complement strand
CGCCATCCAGATGGCGGGCTCGGTCAAGGACCGCCGCCGCGAGCGCTCCACCGCCTCGGACTGGATGGAGCTGGAACGCCGCCGGGGCATATCCATCAGCTCGACCGTCCTGCAGTTCGAATACCGGGGACACGCCATCAACCTGCTCGACACACCCGGGCACGAGGATTTTTCCGAAGACACCTACCGCGTCCTCACCGCGGTCGACGCCGCCATCATGGTGATCGACGCCGCCAAGGGTATCGAGGACCGTACGCGCAAGCTGTTCGAGGTCTGCCGCCTGCGCGACATCCCGATCGTTACCTTCATCAATAAAATGGACCGCGAGACGCGCGATCCGTTCGATCTGCTCGACGAGATCGAGAAGACGCTCGCCCTCGACACCGCGCCGGTGACCTGGCCGATCGGGCGCGGCAAGGATTTTGCCGGGACCTACAACCTCGCACAGAACACCATCCGCCGGCTCGATGACGAGGTGGAGGCGACGCCCGTATCGGGGCCGGAAGACAAGCTGTTCGACGAATTGCTCTCCCAATATGATGTCGACGAGTGGCGCGAAGAGGTGGAGCTGGCGCGCGAGGGGCTGCGCCCCTTCGATCTCGCCGCCTTCCGCGAGGGCCATCTGAGCCCGGTCTTCTTCGGCAGCGCGCTGCGCAATTTCGGTGTGCGCGATCTGATTGATTCGCTGGGCGCCATCGCGCCACCCCCGCGTGCCCAGGAGGCCGAGGGGCGCATGGTCGAGGCGAACGAGCGCAAGATGACGGGCTTCATCTTCAAGATCCAGGCCAATATGGACCCCAACCACCGCGACCGCATCGCCTTCATGCGTGTGTGCTCGGGCAAGCTGACGCGTGGGATGAAGGCGAAGCTGGTGCGCACCGGCAAGCCGATCACGCTGTCTGCGCCGCAATTCTTCTTCGCCCAGGACCGCGCCATCGCCGATGAGGCCTATGCGGGCGATGTGGTCGGCATTCCAAATCACGGGACGCTGCGCATCGGCGATACGCTGAGCGAGGGCGAAGAAATCGTCTTCCGGGGCGTGCCGAGCTTCGCCCCCGAGCTCATGCGCCGCGTCAAGATCGGCGATGCGATGAAGCAGAAGAAGCTGCGCGAAGCGTTGCAGCAGCTCGCGGAGGAGGGCGTCGTCCAGCTCTTCATTCCGTTCGACGGCTCGGGCGCCATTGTCGGCGTGGTCGGCGCGCTGCAGCTGGACGTGCTCAAGGAGCGGCTGGGGGCGGAGTATAATCTGCCGATCGATTACGAGCCCGTCCGCTTCGGCATCTGCCGCTGGGTCGAGGCGGATGACCGGGCCGAGCTCGACAAGTTCATGACCGCGAACAATTCCGCCATGGCCAACGATCTCGACGGTGCCCCGGTCTTCATGGCGCCGTCGCCGTTCTCTTTGCAATACGACGCCGAGCGCTGGCCGGCGATCCGCTTCACCGATGTGAAGGATTATCAGCGCAAGGCGGATTGAGCGGCCACTACGTATGTATCGCGATGGCGGGCGGATGGCGCGGATGCGACAAGGGTAGCCGACGCAACCCTTTCCGCAGTGCGCCCCCATGGACAAGAAGACACAGTTCAACATCTGGTACTGGGTCGCGGCCTTTGCCGGGCTGATGCTGCTGCAATTCTTCCTGACGACGGGTCAGGTCGCGCAGATCAGCTATTCTGAATTCGAGCAGTATTTGCGCGAGGGCCGGATTTCACAGGTCGAGGTTTCCGAGCGCCACCTTCGCGGGCGGTTCGATCCGCCGCTTACAGGTGGTGAGACCCAGTTCTCGACGGTGCGCGTCGAGCCTGAAATCGTCGATCGCCTGGCGGAGCATCAGGTCGAGGTGGTGGGGCGGATCGAGGATACGTTCCTGCGCGACCTGCTCTCCTGGATGCTGCCGCTCCTGCTCTTCATCGGCATCTGGATCTTCCTCCTGCGCCGGATGGCCGGCGGCATGGGCGGGGGCATGATGCAGATCGGCAAGAGCAAGGCGAAAATCTACGTCCAGACCGATACCAAGGTCACCTTCGACGATGTCGCCGGCGTGGACGAGGCCAAGGACGAGCTCAAGGAGATCGTCGATTTCCTGAAAGACCCCGTGGATTATTCGCGGCTGGGCGGGCACATGCCCAAGGGCGTGCTGCTCGTCGGCCCGCCGGGTACCGGCAAGACGCTGATCGCGCGCGCCGTGGCGGGTGAGGCGCAGGTACCGTTCTTCTCGATCTCGGGCTCCGAATTCGTCGAGATGTTCGTCGGTGTCGGCGCGGCACGGGTGCGTGATCTGTTCGAGCAGGCCCGCAAGCACGCGCCGGCCATCATCTTCATCGACGAGCTCGACGCGCTCGGGCGGGCGCGCGGCGCGGGCCCGAGCATGGGCGGCCATGACGAGAAGGAGCAGACGCTCAACCAGCTTCTCGTGGAGCTCGACGGGTTCGACGCCTCGATCGGCGTGGTGCTGCTGGCGGCGACCAACCGCCCGGAGATCCTCGATCCGGCGCTCCTGCGCGCCGGGCGCTTCGACCGGCAGGTGCTGGTCGACCGGCCCGACAAGATCGGCCGCGCGCAGATCCTGCGCGTCCATATGAAGAAGGCGAAGCTCGCGCCTGAAGTGGCGGCGGAGGATGTCGCGGCGCTGACGCCCGGTTTCACCGGGGCGGATCTGGCCAATCTGGTCAACGAGGCGACGCTCCTCGCCACGCGCCGCAAGGCGGATGCGGTGACGATGGAGGATTTCAATAACGCCATCGAGCGCATCGTCGCCGGGCTGGAAAAGCGTAACCGGCTGCTCAATCCGAAGGAGCGCGAGGTCGTCGCTTATCACGAGATGGGCCATGCGCTGGTCGCGCTCGCGCTGCCCGGCGTCGATCCGGTCCACAAGGTCTCGATCATTCCGCGCGGCGTGGGCGCGCTCGGCTACACCATCCAGCGCCCGACCGAGGATCGCTTCCTGATGACGCGCGAGGAGCTCCTCGACAAGATGGCGGTGCTGCTCGGGGGGAGGGCGGCGGAATGGATCGTCTTCGGGCATTTGTCGACCGGCGCCTCCGACGATCTCGCCCGGATCACCGATATCGCCCGCGCCATGGTCACGCGCTACGGCATGTCGGAGAAGCTCGGCCATGTCGCGCTCGAGAAGGAGCAGCGCGGCTATCTGGCGCCGGGGAGCTATGGCTACGGCAATGG
>PXAW01000083.1 GCA_003567055.1 Hyphomicrobiales bacterium | reverse complement strand
CGATCCTGCGCATCGCGCCGGGCGATCTCGCGGCGATCATCGGCCTCGCGGCGCGAGGCGGCTGCAACCAGTGCGCCGGCATGGGCGATGGCGACAAGGGCAAAGACCGGTGTCGCGATATAAGGCAGCCAGCCCGCCTGGGCCGCGCTGTTGTCCATCAGCGCGATCAGCACGACGGCGATGATTGCGACGAGCGTCGTCGCCGTCGCCGAGCGGCGCGAGCCGGAGAGCAGCGCTTCGAGGGGTACGGTGACGAGCCAGATCGTCGCGGCGGAAGCGAGCCCGCCGGTCGTGCCGGCAATCGCCACGATCAGGCCGGCAAAGGCGATGGCCGAGATCGTATGCGCCAGCGGCAGGGAGCCGGTGCGCGACAGGGCGAGGGCGGCGAAAAGCGGGGCGATCAGGCAGGCGAAGACGACGTATTCCGCCGCATGGGGCGCACCGCCACGCAGGGCGAAATAAACCGGAAGACAGGCGAGCGCGATCACGCCCATGATCAGGCGTGTCGCGATGAAGCGGCGATGCCGCGACGCTTCCGCAGGCTCTCCCCGCGCCGAATCGTGCACGAGATCGGCCAGCCTGCGTTGCAATTCCGAGTACCTGTCTGTCTTGACCATGCTGAACGCGAAACACCGCGCTCCCTGTCTGTCGATTACGGGGATATTCACAGGGGCGACTTAAGCGAACACTAAGGCCGCGATGCCGAATGGCGGGGCCGTGGTTTATGGCGAATGCTTCGTTAACGCATGAAGCCCGTCGACGTCTCTTTCCCGGACGCGCAGATACACTTCGTTAACTTTGCAGCGCAATCGAGCCATTCGGGAAAGGAGCGATTCACCCTTGCGGGCCATCCTCGCCCGGCATCCGGAGCAGAGCATGTCCTTCCTCATCCGCTTCCTCGCCGTCGTGGCCGTGATCTTCTACTTCTCGCCGGAACGGGGAGGGGGGAGCGAGGGCGTCGACCGGGCATCGGTCGTGGCCGACGGCCTGCCGGCTCCGGCCCCCTTGCTCGATCCGATGCAGGAAGCGGCCGCGCCGCGCCGCGAAGACACGCCGGTTGATTCGATCGCCGCAATCCTGCTGCGCGAATTCGGGCCCGATCTCGACGCGCTCCCGCAATCCGCCCGCGAGCGCCTCGCCGAGGAGATTGCGCGCGGCGTGGGGCTTGATACCGCGACAACGCGTGAGTGAGTGTGACGTTCGGTCGCCATCGCCTGATCCGACGGGCAGAATTTTTGTGCGTGGACGCGCGGCCCCCCTTGCGCGCGCGGCACTGAGAGCCATCATAGAGGCATGATGCCGACATTCGACGAAATCCTCGCCAATTTCGAATTCATCGACGATTGGGAGGAGCGCTACCGCTACATTATCGAACTCGGAAAGCTGATGCCGGCGCTTCCCGAGGAGGCGCATAATGATGCCAACAAGGTTCAGGGCTGCGCCAGCCAGGTCTGGCTGGAAACAGAGGTGGAGCGCGCCGACGGTGCGCCCGTGCTGAATCTGCGCGGCGACAGTGACGCGCATATCGTGCGCGGCCTGGTGGCGCTGCTGATCGCACTCTATTCCGGGCGCAAGGCGGGTGAGATTCTCGAAACCGATGCGGCGGAAATTTTCGACTCACTGGGCCTGTCGGAGCATCTCACGCCGCAGCGTTCGAACGGCGTGCGCGCGATGGTGCAACGCATTCAGCGTGATGCGAAGACGGCGCTGGAGGAGGCGGCCTGATACCGCCTCCTGCGAAAGCCTCTCCGCAGCGCCCGGCTCAGCTTCCGGCAGTGGCCGTGCGCCTGTGTGACGTCTGCTGGAAGAACAGGGCCTGGCTGATCACGGCGGAGACATTGGCCGGCTGAAACGGCTTGGCGATCAGGAATGCCGGTTCCGGGCGTTCACCGGTCAGGAAACGTTCCGGATAGGCGGTGATGAAGATCACCGGCACCTGGAAAGTCTCCAGAAGGTCGTTCACCGCGTCCAGACCCGAGGAGCCGTCGGCCAGCTGGATATCGGCGAGAATCAGTCCGGGACGTTTTTCGCCCGCGAGCGCCACGGCTTCGCTGCGTGTGCGCGCGACCCCGGTCACCTGATGGCCGAGACTCTCGACGAGGCTTTCCAGATCCATGGCGATCAGGGGTTCGTCTTCGATGATCATGATCTGCGTCGCGATATCGGCAGCGAGTTCGCGCCCCGCATCATCGACGAGCGCGCGCACGGCGGTGACGTCCCTGTCGAGGATATCGGCGACTTCCTCCTCGGCGAAGCCTTCGAGGGATGACAGCAGAAAGGCCTGGCGCGGCAATGGCGTGATCTCGCCCAGCCGCGCTTCGGCAGGCAGGTCGCGCTCGATCGTCTCGCGCCGCTCGTTCACCGCGAGCGAATTCCAGATCACCGTGAAGACGCGAAACAGTGCCAGCCGCGGCGAAGCCGCTTCGCTCAAGGGAGAGGGGTCGTTGATCAGTGCCTCGAGCGTCGCGGCGACATAGGCGTCTCCGGCGGCCTGGGACCCCGTCAATGCGCGCGCATAGCGTCTGAGATAGGGCAGTTGCGGGGCGACGAGCTCGGCAGTCGACATACGGTGTCATCCTTATACTTTGTCATCGGGGGCCGGCTGGCACGATCTCGGGCCCCGGTCACGCGAAGCAGCCTGCATGTGCCTGAATCGTCCGAACGTCAGCCCCGGACGGGCACGCGCGCCTGCCTTCGACAACGCACGATGCTCACACAGGTTCCCGCCTGCGTCGATAAATTTCGCGGGACCGGCCTTTTGCAAGGAACTTCTGCCGTCCTGCCGCATTGAGCTTGAGACAGATACAATTCTTCGGAGCCTTTTCAGTGGCTTCCGCGCGACTAATGTGAGGCATTATTCGATGAACAGACGAATGGAGCCACGGGCTTTGTCAGCCGTCGCCGACAGGGTGACATCCGGCGGGTCTCCGGTAAGGAAACAGGCAGAGCGTCAATTGAGCGCCCGTGACGCGGGGGAGCGGGTGCGGGATCATCGGGGGCACGACAACATGGACGATCGCGAGAAGGGCGCCGGGGTACCGGGCGCGGAAACGGGTGGCGATGCGGATCATCAAAAGCCACAGCTCGACCGTTCGACGCAGACGCGCATCGGCGATCAGCTGCGTTCCATGTATGCCGAATTGATGGATCAGCCCGTGCCCGATCGCTTCCGGACGCTGCTCG
>PXAW01000426.1 GCA_003567055.1 Hyphomicrobiales bacterium | reverse complement strand
GCTGGTGGAGCTCGACGCCGTGGCGCTCGATCCGCATCTTGTCTCGGACACGCTCGGGGTGCTCTTGAAATATCAGGACGATATCCAGAAGCTCCAGGGCTCGAAGGCGCAGGAGCTGCTGGACGAAGTCAGGGCGCAGGCCAAGAGATAAGGTGCGCGATCGGGGCGCGCCGCTGCGGCTCAATCCTGGAGGAAGGGGTTGTTGGCGCGCTCATCGCCGATATTGCTGGTCGGCCCGTGGCCGCAGATGAAGCCGATATCATCGCCGAGCACGAGAAGCTTGGTGCGGATCGAGTTGATCAGCGTATCCATATCGCCGCCCGGCAGATCGGCGCGCCCGACGGAGCCGCGGAACAGCACATCGCCGACCAGGGCGAATCGCTGGTCTTTCTGGAAGAAGACGAGGCTGCCGGGGGAGTGGCCCGGGCAGTGCAGGATCTCGAAGGGGATGCCGGCAATGTCGAATTCATCGCCCTCGTCCAGCCAGCGATCCGGGGTGAAGCTCTCGACGGTGCCGAGGCCGTATTGCTCGGCGATTGCGGGGAGATTGGCGATCAGCGGCTCGTCCGCGCGATGCGGCCCCTCGACCGGGACACCGAGTGCGTCGCGCAATTCGGCGACGCCGCCGATATGATCGAAATGGCCATGGGTCAGGACGATCTTCTCGATGGTCAGGCCGAGTTCTTCGATGCCGGAGCGGATGCGCCCGACATCCCCGCCCGGATCGACAACCGCGCCGGTCTTGGTCTCGTCATCCCAGATCAGCGTGCAGTTCTGCTCCAGAGGCGTGACGGGGATGATCGCGGCTTTCAGACTCGGCATGAATTTCTCCCTGAATGTTGACCGGATGGCAGGCCGGATGACACAGGCGCGCAGGGTGCCTGCACGCGCGCGCGTGATCAAGGGCGCAATCCCGGTGCCCTGCGTGCCGCCGATTGCTCGAGATCAAGGCGCGGGCCCTGGTCACATGGTGAAACCGAAGCGACAACGGCGGCAATGGCCGCGACCTTGAGGAGGAACACGTTCATGTCCATCCCCCATCACTTCAAGCGCATCACGCTGCATCTCGCGCGCACGAAGGAGCATCCGACCGGTTCTCACCTGCACGGCTACGACATCGTCGCGCCGCTCGATGCGGACGGGCATATCGATATCGCCGAATGGCGCAAGCACAAGGATCTGTGCCGCGTGCATCGCTTCTGGGGGAACGAGGAGGATGTCGGATTCCTGCGCCATCGCCCCGGCGGCGCCGGCGGCGCGACCTGGGTGATCGATTATGACGAGAATCGCGACGATGACGACGAGCCCGCCTATCGTCTCGGGGATCACGTCATGCAGGTCGGCGAATATCTCTCCATTCGTGACGATGAAGGTGAAATGCAGACCTTCCAGATCGTCGCCGTCGAGAATGCCGGATGAGCTGGAGCACCATTCCGTCAGGTGGATACCGGCTGACGGAAAAAATGATGCGTTGAAAAATAACTTGGAGCGCCCGGCCTGACTCCGTCAGGTCGGAGCGTGCTCTAACGGCTTTTTCTGCCTTTATTACAACCAGATGTGAAGCATTCAAGAAGGCGCGTCCGCAATGCGGGCGCGCCTTTCGGTTTAAGAACAGAGCGCCAACGAAAAATCGCATAAGTTGCATCGATCAATATTGCATCAATAAAGAGAACAATTATGGGTGGAAAATCCCGTGGCAGGTTGTGCTACCTTGAGTATTAAATGCAAAAAATATGTATCTGGCAGTTGAAATTGGAAAGCTGTGCGGGCAAAGTGTCGACGATGCGCCTCAAGCGGGTTGCGGGAAATGCACGCAAAAATTTGCACGCGCGCCGCATTTCCCAAGGGTTGCATTATTGATTGTTGTCGACGCAGAAGCTAAGACAATCAGAAGGGGAGTTTCGAGGCCCTGAAATGTTCGCATTTCATGTCGGTTCGGAATTCGGTTTATACCACCCGCTGCGCGTATGGGTTGCTGTAATGAGCGCGCAGGCTGGTTGTATCTGTGTCGGTTACCGAGGCGGTGGTGTCTGATCGGGAGAACGGAGACGATGTTGAGCAACAAGAAATCGCCGAATGAAATCGATTTCGAAATCGGGCGGCGCATCAAGCTCCGGCGGAATGCGCTGGGGTTGAACCAGCAGCAACTGGCCGGAGAAATCGATGTATCCTACCAGCAGGTCCAGAAATACGAGAACGGGACAGACCGTGTAGGGGCGGCAAGACTGTTCCAGATTTCGCAGGCCCTTGATGTGCCGATCAGCTTCTTTTTCGGCAGACTGATCGAGGAGGGATCCGAGACGAGTGAAGTAGTGTCGCTTGAGGATCACCAGATTCAGCGCGCATTGGCAGATCCAGACGGGCGCCAGCTTCTGCTCGTCTTTGCGAATTTGAAGGTGCCGAGCCTGCGTACCAGTCTGCTCGATATCGCAAAGTCACTGGCCGAAAGCGACAAATACAAGAAGGGTTGACGCCGGGAAGCGGCAGGTCGGCCTTTCCCTGTCTTGCAACGTGTTGCAAGCTTGATCGCGACGATGTACCTTGTAATTGCGCCTGTGGGGGCGTTACATCGAGAGCACCTTCAACCCGCCTTACCGGCTCTGACCGGTTCGGCGGGTCTTTTCTTGAAATCGATGGTCTTGATTAATCCAATAAAATCAGTGACTTGAATCGGAAGGATAGTCTTCCGTCAGGGATCAGTCGGGCGGCTGCGGCGGCTGCGGTCCTGCATCAATTGTCGGGTCGAAACTTTGATGCGCGAATCACCAATCTCCCAATGGTTGTGTTTTTCCACATTTTGGGAATGCCTGTGCGCGAAAGTGGTCGACCGATCAACCGAAGTCTGATCACGAAATCGTGATGTCCCGATCAGGCCGTCATCCGGCCCGGTGTTTCGCCGCGGCGCCGTCCGCGTGACGTTCGCCGCGCCGCACATTGCGATCGAACAATCCCCAGGTCAGCCCGAGAAGCAGGTAGAAATGCCGCCAGTGGTCGGTATCGATGGTCAGACCCTGGAGCATCTGGATGAAGAGCACCGACCAGACCGCAATGGCGAAGGCCTGCATGTCCGAGGGGGTTGCGATCAGGCGCCAGCCGACGAAGAGCGTGGCGCCGATCAGGCAGAGATAGGACAGCCCGCCCAGCCAGCCGTAAGCGGAAAAGGCGTTCAGATAGACGTTGTGCGGGT
>PXAW01000510.1 GCA_003567055.1 Hyphomicrobiales bacterium | reverse complement strand
CCGCCCCTTCCGAGGCCGCCTGCGCACGCGCGGCGCGCACCTTGCCGGCATTGCCGGAGACGTCTCCGAGGACGGGGTTGAGCTGCGCGAGCGCGATGGCGAGGCTGTTCGTATCGGTCATGTTTTTGAGATACCGCGCCAGACACGTGACGGCAACGGGGCAGGGCGTTTCGCAGCGAACCGATCAGGCGGTTTTCCACCCCCGGACCCGATCGGGGGGGCTGACCGGCATTGCGCGCGCCGGTCCGGACGCTGACGCGTCGGGGGGATCACGAAGCCGGATGCAATCGAAGACAATTTTTCGTGTTGAATTCTACTGATGATTGCCGGCAATTGTGAAGCTGCATGAATCACTGTGACGGGGTGTGATATGAGCAGGTCTTTCGACAGACGCAGTTTCATGAAGGCGATCACCGGCGGTGCGGGGGCCTCGGCGCTCGCCACGATGACGGCTGGCAACGGAGCCATGGCATCGCAGCGGAGCTGGGATCACAGTTACGATGTGGTCGTGGTCGGCTATGGCGGCGCCGGTGCGGCAGCGGCCATCACGGCGCATGATGCCGGTGCCCGGGTCCTGATCATCGAAAAGGGTCCGCGCGGCGGCGGCTCGACCTATTATTCGGGCGGCTATTTCGTCAGCCCGACCGATGTGGAAGCCGCCGCCGATTATCTGATGGCCTGTTCGAAGGCGGCGGAAGGCCAGCATTTCGACGTTTCACGCGCGGATTTCGTCGCCTGGGCGAAAGAGGCATCCGGGAATGCCGCCTGGTTCCGTGAGCTCGGTGGCGATCCGATCCGGATGGCGCATGGCTGGTATTCCGACGCGCCGGGGGCCGAGAGCTTCGCCACCTTCCAGCCGGAATCGGCACCACACGGGGTCGGCATCTGGAAGGTGCTGGAGGCAGCCGTCGCGGCGCGCGATATCGACATCCTCCACGAGGCGCCGGGCAAGGAGCTCGTCACCGGGCCGATCGCCGATGAGGGGGGAGCCGAGGGCGTCGCAGTGGTGGGCATCATCGCACAGACGGCACAGGGGCCCTTGCGGATCGAGGCCCGAAAGGGTGTGATCCTCACCTGCGGTGGCTTCGATTACGACGAAACGCTGAAGAAGAGCTATTTGCGGGTCTATCCGCACTATTCCGTCGGCCATCCCGGCAATACCGGTGATGCCATTGCGCTCACGGCGAAGGTCGATGCGGCGCTCTGGCGCCTGACCGCGACGCCTGCGAATGTCTGTCACAAGTTTCCCGAAGTGCCGGTCGCCTATCCGTCCCTGATTCAGATTTTCCCCGACACGTATTCCTTCGTGATGGTGAACGCGCAGGGCAGGCGTTTCGTCGATGAGACGCTGAACTACGACGCCGTGGGCAAGAGCATGGAGAATTACGATCCGGCGAGCCGCAGCTTCGCCGGAGATGGCGCGTGGCTGATCTTCGACGAGAAGACGCGTCGCCAGGGCCCGGTGAGCTTTCCGCTGCCGATCGGGGACCCGGCCTATCACTGGAGCGAGGACAACCAGACCGAGATCGACAAGGGCTGGATCATCAAGGCGGACAGCATCGCGGACCTGGCCGGGGCGCTCGGTCTCGATGCGGCCACGCTTACCGCCACCATCGACACCTACAATAGCGATTGTGCGGCCGGTCGCGATTCGCAGCACGGGCGCGAACGCGGGCTGATTGCTCTCGATAGCGGACCTTATTACGGCCTGCGCAGCTATCCCGGCCTGTGGTCCACCGGGGGCGGGCCGCGCATCGATCGCTTCGCGCGGGTGATCGATGTTTCCGGCAATGTGGTACCACACCTCTATATGGCCGGCGCCGCCTCACCATTCTCGCTGGCGCATCTCTATCCCGTCAGCGGAACCGCAATCGCCGACTGCTTCGCCATGGGGCGGATTGCCGCCCGCATGGCCGTCGCCCAGGAACCCTTATCGGGGCCCGCATCCCCCGCACCGGAGTAAGGTGCCGTGCCCGTCGAGGCAGTTCGGCGGTCGCGGCGATGCATTGCCGCGACCGGCACGCAGCGCTATCGTCGCCATGTATCGGGAAAAGGCCGTCCGGGGCCTTCATGCGGATCGGGGTGCGACGGGCGTCATGGATCTTCTCCTCTTCTTCGTCTTTCTCGCCACCTGCGCGGTCGCGGCTTCCTCGGGTGTGCTGTTCAAGCCCGGCGCCTGGTATCGCGGCCTCGACAAACCGGGCTGGACGCCGCCTAACATCGCCTTTCCGATCGTCTGGAGCGTGCTTTATCTCCTGATGGCGATCGCGGCCGCGCGGGTGGCGGGGCATCCGGGCAGTGCGCTGGCGCTGGCCCTGTGGAGCCTGCAGATCTGCCTCAATACGCTGTGGTCCGGCGTCTTCTTCGGCCTGCACCGGATACGTGCCGCAGCGATCGTGATCGGGCTGCTCTGGGTCGCGCTCGCCGCCACGATCATGGCTTTCGCCGCGATCGACGGGCTCGCCGCCGCGCTGCTCGTGCCGTATCTGATCTGGGGCAGCTACGCGTTCGCGCTCAACCTCTCGATCCTCGCGCGCAATCCGAAGGCGACCGATGCCGCCACGTGACGGCGCGCCCGGATCACGTATGCTTGACAATCGCGCTGGGGACCTGTCGCGGCGCGTTATTTTCTCTATCTTCCATGCGCGGGTTTGCGCATGATCCCGCCGCCGGAAGCTGACCGGCGTGAATCGCGGGGAGCGGCAATTGAGGGCGTGCATCTGATGCAAAGGGCTTCGCTGGTTTTCGCCCTCGCGGGCGCCTTACTCCTGATCGGTGCGCTGTTCGGCGAGACCATCCCGCTGCTCCTGCCGGTCGCCACCATCGGCATCGCGGCGGCGTTGCGGTTTTCGCATGATACTGCGGTCTATCTGCGCATCCTGATCGGGCTGATCGCCTTTGCCCATACGCTGCTCGGTACGCTCTATCTGATCGAGATCTACGGCTATACGCCGGCGGCGATGGACGGGTTCACGCCGCCGCTGGCCATGCCGGTGGCGGCGGCGATCTTCGCGCTCGCCATGCTTGCCGTCGGGCGTATCCCGGTGATCCGCACCATCGCGCAACTGACCGATCCGTTCTTCGTCTCGCGCGAGATGGGGGTGGTGAAGGTCTGGCCGTTCCCGGAATTCCGGGCCCAGGAGCGCATCATCGGCACGGCCCTGCTCTCCGTCGTGGTGATCATGCAAT
>PXAW01000241.1 GCA_003567055.1 Hyphomicrobiales bacterium | reverse complement strand
CGCGGTCAGGAGCGCGCGCAATCCGCGATCGCCGACCTCAAGCGTCTCAGCGAAAGCAGCGAGGCACGGCTCGGACCCGATTTCCGCTTCGACAGGGAGGACAGCCATGCGCGCTGAAACCTTCCTCGATACGAATGTCCTGATCTATGCTGCTGCCGGTCGCAAGGATGCTCCTGAAAAGGCGGCGCGGGCTTGGGATCTTCTGGAGAAAGCGGATTTCGGGCTCTCGGCACAGGTCCTCGCCGAGTTTTACGTGAACGTGATCAAGAAACCGGCTGTCCCGCTGGCGGGCGAGGAAGCCGAGACCTGGATCGAAAGGCTGAGCGTCTTTCCCGTCGTTCCGGTCGATACGGAGCTGGTGCGGTCAGCCCTCCGTCTCAGCCGTCGCTATCTCGTATCCTACTGGGATGCAGCCATCATCGCCGCCGCGCAGCGTCTGGGCTGCGCGACCCTCTATTCCGAAGACCTCAATCACGCGCAGAGCTATGGCGACGTGAAGGTGGTCAACCCCTTCGCATCGCATTGAACGAAAGAAGAGATCGACGATCCCATGTCCATTCTGATCAATTCCGACACCAAGGTCATCTGCCAGGGCTTCACCGGCAAGAACGGGACCTTCCACTCCGAACAGGCCATCGCCTACGGCACGAAGATGGTCGGCGGCGTTTCGCCGGGCAAAGGCGGCTCGAAGCATATCGGCCTGCCGGTCTTCGACACGGTGGCCGAGGCCCGCGAGACGACGGGCGCCGAGGCCTCCGTCGTCTACGTCCCGCCGCCCGGCGCGGCTGACGCGATCTGCGAGGCGATCGACGCGGAAATCCCGCTGATCGTCTGCATCACCGAGGGTATCCCGGTACAGGACATGGTGCGCGTCAAGCGCGCTCTGGCCGGCTCGAAGTCGCGCCTGATCGGCCCGAACTGCCCCGGTGTCGTCACCGCCGGCGAATCGAAGATCGGCATCATGCCGGGCAACATCTTCTCGCGGGGCTCGGTCGGCATCGTCTCGCGCTCGGGCACGCTCACCTATGAAGCCGTGTTCCAGACCACCAATGAAGGCCTCGGCCAGACCACGGCGGTCGGCATCGGCGGTGATCCGGTCAAGGGCACCGAGTTCATCGACATGCTCGAAATGCTCCTCGCCGACGACGCCACCAAGTCGATCGTGATGATCGGCGAGATCGGCGGTTCGGCGGAAGAGGAAGCCGCGCAGTTCATCGCGGATGAAGCGAAGCGCGGGCGC
The DNA here is from genome assembly GCA_003567055.1 of Hyphomicrobiales bacterium. Lineage (GTDB taxonomy): Bacteria > Pseudomonadota > Alphaproteobacteria > Rhizobiales > Beijerinckiaceae > Saliniramus. The sequence goes on along the minus strand of PXAW01000241.1, from coordinate 12,659 downwards.
AAGAAGCCGATGGTCGGCTTCATCGCCGGTCGTACGGCGCCTCCGGGCCGCCGCATGGGCCATGCGGGTGCGATCATTTCCGGCGGCAAGGGCGGCGCGGAAGACAAGATCGCCGCCATGGAAGCAGCCGGCATCAAGGTCTCGCCCTCCCCGGCGCGGCTCGGCACCACGCTTTCGGAACTTCTGAAGGGCTGACGGCCTTCACATCATGTCCGGTCGCGCCTGATCCGAGCGGATTGCGGCGCGACCGGACCGAATATCGCCTGAATCGACCCGCAAGACGGCGGCTCGATCAAACCCTCGAAGGGGCCGCGACCCGGCCCCGCCACGGCCTCCGGCGACAATCACCCGGCGGCCCCTCGGACGGACAAGCCATGGCACGCCAAGACGTCAACGAAGCGCTCCTCCAGACCTCCTTCCTCGACGGCGCCAATGCCGCCTATATCGAGGATCTCTATGCCCAATACGCCAAGGACCCGAAATCGGTCGATGCCGAATGGCAGGCCTTCTTCGGTGCGCTCAAGGATGACGGCGCCATCGTCGCGAAGAACGCGCAGGGCGCCTCCTGGAAGCGCGAGAACTGGCCGATTCCGGCCAATGGCGAGCTCGTCTCCGCCCTCGACGGCAACTGGGCGCAGATCGAGAAGACCGTGTCCGAGAAGCTCAAGGGCAAGGCCGAGGCCAAGGGCGTCGCGCTGACCGAGGAGCATGTGCAGCAGGCCACGCGCGATTCGCTGCATGCGCTGATGATGATCCGCGCCTATCGCATGCGCGGCCACCTGCATGCCAATCTGGATCCGCTGGGTTTCGAGAAGCGCGTCAATGACGAAGAGCTCTCCCCGGCGCATTACGGCTTCACCGAAGCCGATTACGACCGCAAGATCTTCCTCGACAACGTGCTGGGGCTCGAATTCGCGACGATCGGTGAAATCCTCGCCATCCTCCAGCGCACCTATTGCCAGACGCTCGGCGTCGAGTTCATGCACATCTCCGACCCGGTCGAGAAGGCCTGGCTGCAGGAGCGCATCGAGGGGCCCGACAAGGAGATCGAATTCACCGCGCGCGGCAAGAAGGCGATCCTCAACAAGCTGATCGAGGGCGAGGGTTTCGAGAAGTTTCTCGATCTCAAATATACCGGCACCAAGCGCTTCGGTCTCGACGGCGCGGAATCGCTGATCCCGGCGCTCGAACAGATCATCAAGCGCGGCGGCAATCTCGGTGTGAAGGAAATCGTGCTGGGCATGGCCCATCGCGGTCGCCTCAACGTGCTCACCCAGGTGATGGGCAAGACGCATCGCGCGCTGTTCCACGAATTCAAGGGCGGCTCCTTCGCCCCCGACGATGTGGAGGGCTCGGGCGATGTGAAATACCATCTCGGCGCCTCGTCGGACCGCACCTTCGACGACAACAACGTCCACCTCTCGCTCACCGCCAATCCCTCGCATCTCGAGATCGTCGATCCGGTGGTGCTCGGCAAGGTGCGCGCCAAGCAGGACCAGCATGGCGAGACCGGCGAGAACCGCAATTCGGTGCTGCCGCTGCTGCTTCACGGCGATGCGGCCTTCGCCGGCCAGGGCGTGGTGGCGGAGTGCTTCGGCCTGTCGGGGCTGAAGGGTCACCGCACCGGCGGCTCTATCCATTTCATCATCAACAACCAGATCGGCTTCACCACCAATCCGCGCTATTCGCGCTCCTCGCCCTACCCGTCCGACGTGGCGAAGATGGTCGAGGCGCCGATCTTCCACTGCAACGGCGACGATCCGGAAGCGGTGGTCTATGCGGCGAAGGTGGCCACGGAATACCGCCAGCGCTTCCACAAGCCCGTCGTGATCGACATGCTGTGCTACCGCCGCTTCGGTCACAACGAAGGCGATGAGCCGTCCTTCACCCAGCCGCGGATGTACAAGATCATCCGCGAGCATCCGACCACGCTCGCGATCTACAGCAAGAAGCTGATCGAGGAAGGCGTCATCACCGAGGAGGAGATCGACGCGGCGAAGGCCGAATGGCGTGCCAAACTCGATCAGGAATTCGACAGTGTCCAGGGCTTCAAGCCCAACAAGGCCGACTGGCTGGACGGACGCTGGTCCGGGCTGAAGGCGGTGAAGGAGGACAGCGACGACCCGCGTCGCGGCGCCACCGGCATCGAGATGGAGACGCTGGAGGATATCGGTCGCAAGATCACCACCGTGCCCGAGGGCTTCAACGTCCACCGCACGATCCGCCGTTTCCTCGACAACCGCCGCAAGATGATCGATACCGGCGAGGGTGTCGACTGGGCCACCGCCGAGGCGCTCGCCTACGGGTCGCTGGTCAGGGAAGGCCACCGGGTGCGCCTGTCGGGCCAGGATGTCGAGCGCGGCACCTTCTCGCAGCGCCATTCCGTCCTGCTCGATCAGGAAACCGAAGAGCGCCACACCCCGCTCAACCATATCAGCGAGGATCAGGCGCATTACGAGGTCATCAATTCGATGCTCTCGGAAGAGGCCGTGCTCGGCTTCGAATACGGCTACTCGCTCTCCGAGCCCAATGCGCTGGTGCTCTGGGAAGCGCAGTTCGGCGATTTCGCCAACGGCGCGCAGGTGGTGTTCGACCAGTTCATCTCCTCGGGCGAGCGCAAGTGGCTGCGCATGTCGGGCCTCGTCTGCCTGCTTCCGCACGGCTATGAGGGCCAGGGTCCGGAGCATTCCTCCGCGCGCCTGGAGCGCTTCCTGCAGATGTGCGCGGAAGACAACATGCAGGTCGCCTATTGCTCCACGCCGGCGAATTACTTCCACATCCTGCGCCGTCAGCTGAAGCGTGACTTCCGCAAGCCGCTGATCCTGATGACGCCCAAGAGCCTGCTGCGCCACAAGCGCTGCGTCTCGAAGATGTCGGAAATGGGCCCCGATTCCTGCTTCCACCGCATCCTGTGGGATGACGCGGCAGCCGGTATCGGCGATGTGCAGCTGGCCAAGGACGACAAGATCCGTCGCGTCGTCCTGTGCACGGGCAAGGTCTATTTCGACCTGTTCGAGGAGCGCGAGAAGCGCGGCATCAACGATGTCTACCTGATGCGCGTCGAGCAGCTCTATCCCTTCCCGCTGAAGTCGCTGCAGGCGGAATTGTCGCGCTTCAAGAACGCCGATGTCGTCTGGTGCCAGGAAGAGCCGAAGAACATGGGCTCGTGGAGCTTCGTCGAGCCCTATCTCGAATGGGTGCTCAAGCAGGCCGGCTCGAAGGTGCCGCGCGCCCGCTATGCCGGTCGCGCCGCCTCCGCCGCCACCGCGACGGGCCTGATGTCGAAGCACCAGCAGCAGCTCAAGGCCTTCATGGACGAGGTCTACGGCGCCTGAGCGCCAAGCGTTTCGCGTTCCCGGCCCGGAGGGGTCGGGAGCACCTGATATGACCGGGTTTATGCCCAAGCAAAGACGAAGATCACCATGGCCACAGAAATCCGCGTACCCACCCTCGGCGAATCCGTCAGCGAAGCGACCATCGCCCGCTGGTTCAAGAAGCCCGGCGAGGCCGTGAAGGCCGACGAGCCGCTGGTCGAGCTCGAGACCGACAAGGTCACCCTCGAAGTGAACGCCCCGGCTTCCGGCGTGCTCGGCGACATCGTCGCCCAGGAGGGCGAGACGGTGGAGCCCGACGCGCTGCTCGGTTCGATCGACGAGGGCGGCAGCGCGGCTGCGGCGCCGGCCAAAAAGGAAGAGAAGAAAGAAGAAAAGAAAGACGCCCCCAAAGCCGAGAGCAAGCCGGAAGCGGCCAGGCCCGCTCCCGCCGCGAAGGCATCCGATCACGGCCCCGCCGTTTCGCGCATCTCGGCAGAAAGCGGCGTCGATCCCGCGAATGTCTCGGGTTCCGGCAAGGATGGTCGCGTGACCAAGGGCGACATGCTCGCCGCGATCGCCACGGGCGGCGCTACCGCCCCCTCCTCGGCTCCCGCGCAGCAGGCCCGCCCCGCTTCCACCACGGTCGATGCCGATCGTGAAGAGCGTGTGCGCATGACCAAGCTGCGCCAGACCATCGCGCGCCGTCTCAAGGACGCGCAGAACACCGCCGCCATGCTGACGACGTTCAACGATGTCGACATGGGCGCGGTGATGGATCTGCGCAAGCAGTACAAGGACATCTTCGAGAAGAAGCACGGCGTGAAGCTCGGCTTCATGGGCTTCTTCACCAAGGCCGTGGTCCAGGCCCTGAAGGAACTGCCTGCGGTGAATGCCGAGATCGACGGCACCGATCTGGTCTACAAGAACTATTACCATGTCGGCATCGCGGTCGGCACGGAGAAGGGCCTCGTCGTGCCGGTGGTGCGCGATGCCGACCAGCTCTCCATCGCCGGGATCGAGAAGCAGATCAACGATTTCGGCAAGCGCGCCCGTGACGGCAAGCTGACCATCGACGAGATGCAGGGCGGCACCTTCACCATCACCAATGGCGGCATCTACGGCTCGCTGATGTCGACGCCGATCCTGAACGCACCGCAATCGGGCATTCTGGGCATGCACCGCATCGAGCAGCGCCCGGTGGTCAAGGACGGGCAGATCGTGGCGCGCCCGATGATGTATCTCGCGCTCTCCTACGATCACCGCATCGTCGACGGCAAGGAGGCCGTGACCTTCCTCGTGCGCATCAAGGAAGCCCTGGAAGATCCCGCGCGGCTCGTGCTGGATCTGTGATCACGCAACGGGGGGCATCGCGCGGTGGATATCTGGGTCGCGCTCTCTGAGTTGTTGCGCAACCTCGCGCTGGGCGGCGCTGCGCTGGTCGGCTCGGTTCTGGCATGGCGACAGCTTTCACCGGCCTCGTCACAAGCGCGGGCTGCCAACACGCAGGCGGCCCTCGCGCGGCGCTCGCACGTCACGGAACTGTTCGTCCGCGCGGTCGGGCAGTTGCGCGATCCGAATCTCGAAGTGCGGCTGAGTGCCGTCTACGTCCTGCGGGAGGTCGCGAAAGACTTTCCGGATCTGTCCGATCCTGTCTTCGAGCTGTTGCAGGCCTATCTTCGGGAGGGCGGTTTCGCCTATGGTGACGATGAACCTCCCGTCGATATTCGGGAGATCATCAGGACGCTGCAGGCTCGAATCGGGGAGGCGGCATGAGCGAAGCCGAAGCAATCGGCAAGGCGCCGGGGAAGGTTCCGAGACTGGACATCCACGGCGCCTTCATCAGGCGCACAGATCTCAGTGGCGCCTCCCTGCGCCTTGCCAACCTGTCGGGGGCGGACGCGACGGGCGCCTCTTTTCGAGGTGCCGATTTCGCCGATGCCGATCTGCGTGGCACCATTCTTCGCGGGGCGGATCTGCGTGACGCACGCAACCTGACCGTCGCGCAGCTCGCTTCGGCCGTGATCGACGAAACGACGATCCTTCCCGACTACATCGACCCTTCACGACTTCACAACCGCGACAGCAGCGGGCAAGAATAACGAGGCAAATTGCATGACCTACGATCTCGTCATCATCGGCACCGGCCCCGGCGGCTATGTCTGCGCCATCCGCGCGGCGCAGCTGGGCATGAAGACTGCCGTCATCGAAAAGCGTGCGGCCCATGGCGGCACCTGCCTGAATGTCGGCTGCATCCCCTCCAAGGCGCTCCTGCACGCCTCGCACATGTTCGAGGAGGCGGGGACGCATTTCAAGACGCTGGGAATCGATGTCGGCAAGCCCAAGCTCGATCTCAAGGCGATGCTCGCCCACAAGAACGATGCGATCGAGGGCAATACCAAGGGCATCGAATTCCTGCTCAAGAAAAACAAGATCGACGCCTTCCACGGCACCGGCAAGATCCTCGCCGCCGGCAAGGTCTCGGTGACGGGTGAGGACGGCAAGACCCAGGAGATCGAGACGAAGAACATCGTCATCGCCACCGGCTCCGATGTGGTCAGCCTGCCCGGGATCGAGATCGACGAGAAGCGTATCGTCTCCTCGACCGGCGCGCTCGATCTCGCGGAAGTGCCGAAAAAGATGGTGGTGATCGGCGGCGGTGTGATCGGTCTCGAAATGGGCTCGGTCTGGCGCCGGCTGGGCGCCGAGGTCACGGTGGTGGAATTCCTCGACCGCATCCTCGCCGGCATGGACGGCGATGTCGCCAAGCAGTTCCAGCGCATGCTGCAAAAGCAGGGCATGGCCTTCAAGCTCGGCTCCAAGGTGACCAGCGCGAAAGCCTCCGACAAGGGCGTCAAGCTCACCGTCGAGCCCGCAAAGGGTGGCGATGCGGAGACGATCGAGGCGGATATCGTCCTCGTCGCCGTGGGCCGCAAGCCCTATACGGAGGGGCTGGGCCTGGAGGAAGCCGGCGTGACGCTGGATGAGCGCGGGCGTGTCGCCATCGACGCGCATTACGCCACCAACGTAGCCGGCATCTACGCCATCGGCGATGTCGTCACCGGCCCGATGCTGGCGCACAAGGCCGAGGATGAGGGCGTCGCCCTGGCCGAGCTCATCGCCGGGAAGGCGGGCCACGTGAATTACGGCATCATCCCGAACGTGGTCTACACCTATCCGGAGGTGGCTTCGATCGGCAAGACCGAGGAAGAGCTCAAGGAAGCGGGCACGGCCTATAACGTCGGCAAGTTCCCCTTCACCGCCAATGGCCGCGCCAAGGCCAATCTGCAGACGGACGGTTTCGTCAAGATCCTCGCCGACAAGGAGACCGACCGCGTGCTCGGCGCCCATATCGTGGGGCCGGAAGCGGGCGATCTGATCCATGAAATTGCCGTCGGCATGGAGTTCGGCGCCTCCTCCGAGGATATCGCCCGCACCTGCCATGCCCACCCGACTCTATCAGAAGCGGTTAAGGAAGCAGCCCTTGCAGTAGACAAGCGTGCATTGCATATGTGATGTAAAACATGGATGCGCGGATTGATAATAATGCGCTATTATTGATCCGCGCATATCCATCAAAAACAATCAGAGATATTAAACTTAATATTTGTTTAGGGTCGCGCCAAGACCGGGCATGGGTATGATCGCTTCAACTTCTGATTTCGGAGATTGCAGCGATGAACAACGTATCCGCGATTTCGACCACGGCCCATATCCCCACCTCCACCAACCATCAGGCCAGTGACGCGAATACTTTCGCGCTCACCGCTGCGGGTCAGGTCGCCAATATGATCCAGGCGACACAAGCCGGTCAGGCAGGCAACGCTGCCGCCCCGCTGGTCGCCCCCCCGCCCTCCCCGTTATTCGGCTCGGCGCATGACGTGTTCAACCGCGCGAATGTCATCAGCATCACCCATCCACACCGTGCGAGCCTGACATTCGAGAACAACCAGAGCGATTATCGCAACACGCTGGTCATGTACCGCCTGGATCAGGACGGGACGATCCGCGACACGCGCCTGTTGTTCCCCGAGGCCGTCGCGGACGGGGCCGGCGGCGCGCTGCTGCCGGGGCGCTCACGGCTCGATTTCGACCTCGAGGCCGGCGACCAGATCGGCTTCGCGATCCTGCCCAACGCCGTGCGCAACAGCATCTCCAAGGCGCTGCTGGAGCGTGAGGACGGGCATTTCGCCCTCGTCAACGCGCTGGGCGAGCCGGCCAACCTCTTCACCGAGCATCCCGGCGGCATGAACCTCGTCCATGTCGATCCGCACGGAGCGATGAACCCGGTCAACGGCGAATACGGCAACAAGCTTTTCCACACCACCGGCAACCAGGGCCAGGGTCTGCAGACCAATGTCGATGGTCATGACCATGCGGATCAGTTCGTCGATGCCGGACGCGGCAAGATCCTGATCGGCATGGATGATCACTATGCTCCGGAGACCGCGATGCGCAACGGGCTGATGTTCTCCCTTGATATCGGCCCGGACAATGCCCGCGCGCTGACCGGTTTCGCCCTCGATCGACCGGGCACCTTCCGCGACATCGCCGGCGCCGACTGGCGCGCGGGAATCGACGAGGTCATCGGTGCAGCGCGCATGTTCGATGCCGATGGTGACGGGCGTCTGAACGAGGAGGAATGGGCCGCATTCGCGCCTTTGCTCAATCTCGGCCCCGATGATCACCGCCATCTGCTGGGCGCCACGGGGCGCGGCGACATCGACGCCCTCGCCTTTCTGCTCCAGGCCGGTGACGCCAATGGCGACGGCAAGCTCGAACCCGCCGAAATCCTCGAACTTCGCCGCAGGCTCAACGGCAATGATCCGACCGTGATCCAGAGCTTCCGGGAGGCTGCCGGCTTCGACCAGCGTCTGTCATATTCCGAATTCGTGGCGACCCTCGATGAGCATGACGCCGACGGCAATGGACTTTCCCAGGAGGAGTGGGACCGCTTCGCACCCGTTCTCGGCCTGACCCCTGCGGATCGCGCCATGTTCCTCGACAAGACCGGCGCCTTCGATCGGGAGATGTTCAAGGGCGTCTTCGCGCTGGCCGACCGTGACGGCGACGGCCATCTCGATGCGCAGGAAGCGCTCAATCTGCGCCGCCTCGCCATTGCCGCCTATCAGGAGCCGGAATTCCCGCATCTCCCGATGCAGGCCCTCGAGGATTGTCCCGACGAGGAATGAGGGCGCTCCACGACAATCATCGGCAATCATGATGCGCCCTGCCCCGGGGGCGCATCAGCGCTTGCGCGCGCGCCGCTCCTCTTCCTGCTTCTGGCGGCGGGCATGCACCCGACCGATCGCGTTGAGCAGATAGGGACGGCGCAACTGGAAGATCTCGTGCAGCACGTCCTCGATATGGTGGGCATAGAAGGGTTTTTGCAGGAAACTGTTGAAGCCGAAATGGCCGGAGGCGGCCTCGATCTTCTCGGAGCCGGGTGGCGACATCAGCACGAGCCGCGTGTCGGGCGCCTCGTCCTTGAGCTTGCAGGCGGTTTCGAGCCCGTCCATATCCGCGAGATGCAGATCGATGAGAGCGACGTCGTATCGCGCGCTGCCCATCAGCTTCAGGGCATGTGTCCCCGAATCCGTGTCGTCGAGCTCCAGATCGAAGCGGGACTGGCGAAGCAACTTGTGCATCAGGGCCCGGATCGCCTCCGAGCTTTCCACCAGCAGCACACGCATTTTCGTGCGCATCCGCTCGATGGCCGCGATGAGCCCGGCAATATGCTTGGGGTCGTAGGGATGCTTGAGGAATTCATACGCGTCGAGTTCCGTCGCGAGCGCGACCCAGCGGCTGAGGATATTGTCCGACAACAGGATCGTGATCGGCGTGACCTTCTCGTGCTTCGCCATGACCACGGCTTCCGCCCCGCTCATTTCCGGCAGTTTCACGTTGATGAACAGCACATCCGGGCGCAATCGCACGATTGCCGCCGCAGCTTCATCGCCTTTTTCCGCAAAACTGATCCGCGCGTGCGGCGCCGCGGCGCGCACTGCTTCGGCGAGGTGCTCGCGTTGCTGCGGATCCGCATCCGCGATCATCACATGCAAGCGTGGCGCCCCTTCGCCTGGTTGCGAAGCGCGCTGCGCGGGCGTCGTATTCACAGTCCGGTCCCCTCTTCTTTCATGGTGAACATAAACCGAAAACCTTGTGACAATATTACCCTGGATTCCATAGCGTCACCGTATAGCGGAAATCCGCCGGGTCAGGCCGCAATCCGGGCCGCCATCATGCTTATTTTCGTTGACTTTGCCTCACCGAGCCGGCAAAGACACTCCGACACGCGGGTCGGAAACGGCCCGCGTGTCTGTTGACGCACCCGTGGATCGTCCGGCGCCCTCGCGCGCATGACGGCCTGTCGTCTCCACAACGCCCTTTCGGGCATCGTGCGAGAAGAGGAGGGCGCGTTCCTCGCAAACGAAAAACGCAGATCTGAGGACACGCGACTATGTCGAAGCGCATTCAGGCGAAGTACAAAATCGATCGCCGCATGGGCCAGAACATCTGGGGCCGCCCCAAGAGCCCCGTCAACCGCCGTGAATACGGCCCCGGCCAGCACGGCCAGCGCCGCAAGGGCAAGCTCTCCGACTTCGGCACGCAGCTGCGCGCCAAGCAGAAGCTCAAGGGCTATTACGGCAACATTACCGAGAAGCAGTTCCGCCGCTACTACGCGGAAGCGACGCGCCAGCGCGGCGATTCCGGCGAGAACCTGATCGGTCTGCTCGAGCGCCGTCTCGATGCGGTGGTCTATCGCGCGAAATTCGCGCCGACCCCCTTCGCAGCGCGCCAGTTCGTCAATCACGGCCATATCCTCGTGAACGGCCGCCGCACGAACATCCCGAGCTTCCTGGTCAAGCCCGGTGACGTGGTCGAGGTCAAGGACAGCTCGAAGCAGCTGGTGATCCTGCTCGAATCGGTGCAGCTCGCCGAGCGCGACGTGCCCGACTACATCGATGCGGATCATTCCAAGATGAAGGCGACCTACACCCGCATCCCGACCCTGTCGGAAGTGCCGTATGCCGTCCAGATGGAACCCAATCTCGTGATCGAGTTCTATTCGCGCTGATCCCTCGCGATCGCGCCGCAAACGATCGGGCCGCCCTCAGGGCGGCCCTTTTTCGTCAGGCGCGGCTCAGGCCGTGACCTTCGTCTTCTCGAAAGCCGGAACCTCGCCCTCGAACCAGGTCATGAAGCGGTCGAGTGCCGGATGGCTCTTGCGATAGGCCCCTTCGAAGCGCAGATCCATATGGCCGAGCGCGCAGGCGACGGCGATGGTGCCGACATCGATGCGCCCGGTGAAGCCTTCCGCCTCGGCTGCGAGCGCGTCGAGGGCCCGGGCGACCTTGCCCTTCTGGTGTTCGAGCCATTTCGGCTCATGACGGGAAGCATCGCGCCAGCGGCCCTCATAGAGGATGAGGATATTGGCATCCATCAGCCCGTCGGCGAGCGCTTGCAGACGCAGGACCGGGAAACGGGCCTCACCGGCAGGGTGCAGCCTGCCGCCGCCTGCCAGATGATCGAGATATTCCACGATCACGCGTGAATCGTAATAGCAGTTGCCGTCATCAGCGACGAGAACCGGGATCTTGCCGAGCGGGTTCTGCTGGCGCAGGGCGTCGGAGGGGTCGGTGGTATCGGCATCCTCGGTGGTGATGCGGTCAGTGAGACCGAGCACGGAAGCGGCGATCTTCACCTTGCGACCGAAGGGTGATGGGGGCGACGAGCGCAGGATCATGGTTTCCTCCCGAATGATTTTGCCTGAGCATGGTTACGCGCACAGGCCAGACCGGCCAAGCGGTGGCGTGGTTTTTCCAAAGCTTGCACCCGCATCACCATATGCGCGGATCACGCATGTCACCCCTCCCCTTGCCAACCTGCCCCTTGCCAACCTGCCCCTTGCAAAGAGCGGCGGATCGGGTCAAGACGGGGCCAGCGCGACAGAGCAGGGACGGGCAGGCGATGGCAGGCGGATTTCGGCGGGTGATCGGCGGTTCGGTAGGCGGCGTGCTGGTGCGCCTGGCCTTCCTCTCGCTTCTGGTCGGCGCTTTCATGGCGATGCTCGGGCTCACGCCAGAACGGCTTTTCGAAAACGTCGTCGGGATGTTCGAAGCGCTGTGGAACATGGGCTTCGAGGCTTTCGGCACGCTGGGCATGTGGCTCGTCTACGGCGCCATGATCGTCATCCCGATCTGGATCGTGGTGCGGCTCCTCGCCATGATACGCGGGCGCTGAGCGGCTTTCACGCATGAATACGGTCTCCCCCGGCGAGGGCCCGGTGCGCCGGGTCGATGTCTCGCATCGGCGCATGCTCGTCATCGCCGTGCCGATGACGCTCTCGCATATGACGACGCCGCTGCTCGGCCTCGTCGACATGACCGTGATCGGGCGCCTCGGCGATGCGGCGCTGCTCGGCGCCGTGGCGCTGGGCGGGGTGATCTTCGATTTTCTGTTCTGGAGCTTCGGCGCCCTGCGCATGGGCACCGCCGGCCTCACCGCCCAGGCGAGCGGCGCCGGGGATGATCGCGAGATCGACCGGGCGCTCGCGCGCGCCATCGCCGTCGCCATCCTGATCGGGCTGGTGCTGATCGCGCTGCAATGGCCGATCGGGCTGATCGCCTTGCAGATGATGGGCGCGAGCGCGGAGGTGAATGCGGCGCTGGCCTTGTATTTCTATATCCGCATCTGGGCCGCGCCCTTCACGCTGGCGAATTATGCGATCCTCGGCTCGATGATCGGGCGCGGTCGCACCGATCTCGGCTTCGCGCTGCAGGTCGGGCTCAACCTGATCAATATCGCGCTCACCATCCTGCTCGTGGTCGGGCTCGAGATGGGGGTAGCCGGGGCGGCCATCGGCACGCTCGCGGCGGAGGCGATCGCGGCGGGGCTCGGCCTGCTCGTGCTGCGCCGGCTCGGCTCGAATCCCTTGCGGATTCCGCTCGCGGAGACGCTGCAACCGGCGGCGATGAAGCGCATGCTGGCGGTGAATGGCGACATCATGATCCGCACCATGGCGCTGATCGTGGCCTTCGCGAGCTTCGCCGCCATCGGCGCGCGGGCCGGCGATGTCACGCTCGCGGCCAATTCGGTGCTCTACAAGATGTTCACGCTCGGCGCCTATTTCCTCGACGGCACCGCCACCGCAGCGGAGGCGATGGGCGGGCAGGCCTATGGCGCGCGCAACCGCCACGCCTTTCGCCGCTCCGTCGCCATCGCCGTCCAGTGGAGCCTCGGCCTCGGATTCTTCGCCATGGCCGTGTTCTGGCTGGCCGGGCCGTTCTTCATCGATTTCATCACGACGGATGCCGCCGTGCGGTTGTTTGCGCGCGAATATCTGAT
>PXAW01000391.1 GCA_003567055.1 Hyphomicrobiales bacterium | reverse complement strand
TAAGCGCGATATGCTCGGCGAAATCGGGATCAGCGGGGTCGAACCCGCCGGCCTCGACGATGGCGGCCATCTGGAGGAGCGTATGCCCCCAGCCCTGCCGCCCGATCGTGGTGAGTGCATGCCCGGCGAGGGAGCCGTGCAGGACTTCGCCTTCGCCGGTCGCATCCTGCGCGAGATCGTCGGCGGTGACGAACCCGCCGGATGCCGCGATGCGCCGGGCCAGGGCCTCCCGCTCGGCGTGGTCGTGTCCGAGCGCAAGCAGATCATGCGACAGGGCGCGCAGGAGCCGCGCGAGGGCCGGATGCCGGAAATGCTCCCCCGGACCATAGGGCGTCCCGTCCGCCTTCAGATAGAAAAGCCGCGCACCGGGATCAGCAGCGAGCGCGCCGCCCTTTTCCTGCCAGATCGCCCCTAGCGCGGGCGGGATCACAAATCCCTCCTCCGCCAGCCGATGCGCCGGCGCGACGATGTCCGCGAGCGCGATCCGGCCATGCCGGCGATGCGCCTGGCCGAGCGCCGGCAACAGGCCGGGGACGGGGGCTGCGGCAAAGCCGGTACGCGTCTTGCCGGCTTGTGATTCGGGGAGGATCATCGGCGCGCGGGTGGCGCCATCGATCGCCCAGAAGCGGTCGCCCGTGCGACCGAGCATCTGGCAGCGACCGAACAGGCTGAGATTGATCGGATCGGCGACAGCGAGCGCCAGAACCGTCGCGATCGCCGCATCCACCGCATTGCCACCGGCATCGAGCACTTCGCGCCCCGCCCGCGCCGCGTGAGGCGATGACGCGGCGACCATGCCGGCCCCGCCATGCTCTTCATTCTCGCTCATGCCTTTGGCCGCCTGTCAGAAAATATCACGATCCGGCCATCTCGGTAGAGAAGGCAATCGCGGCGTGAAAGACGAAAACACGCGCAAAAACCTGCGCGACATACGGAGCCCGCCCCTCCCCGATCTGCTTGCCTCAGCTGCCGGCCTGCCATGGCGGCTTGTCGAGCATCGCGGTGAATGCCTTTACGGAAACCGGGCGCGAAAAATAATAACCCTGCAGGCAATGGCAGCCGAAGGCGCGCAGTGTCTGCGCCTGTTCGGCGGTCTCGACGCCCTCCGCCGTCACTGCAATCCCGAGCGCCCGCGCCATCGCCGTCGTGGCCTGGATGATTGCGACGGAGGGCGCTTCGTCAATGGCGTCAATGAAGGACTTGTCGATCTTGATAGTGTCGATGGGCAGTTTCGCGAGGTAGCTCAGGCTGGAATAGCCCGTCCCGAAATCGTCAATGGCGACGCGTATTCCCGCCGCCCGCAACGCGGCAAAATTCTCGCGTGCGCGCTCGAAATCAACGATGATGGCGGTCTCGATGACTTCAATTGCGAGGCATTGCGGCGCAAGCCCTGCGGCAGTAACCGCATCGAGCGTCCCGACCGTGAACCCGGGGCGGGTGACGCTCTCGGCGCAGATATTGACGCCGATGCGCAGATGAGGCCACGCCTGCGCCTCGCGGCACGCCTTGGCCAGAACCCACCAGTCGAGGGCGGTGCGGTCTTCCGGCGTCGCCAGCGACTCGAGAACCGCCTCAGGCCCCAACAATGTCCCGGCGGGCCCGCGCAGACGCAGCAGCGCCTCGGCGCCGATAACCGCGTGGCTGCGCGCATCCACGAGTGGCTGGTACAGAAGCTCCAGATCTTGCGTCAGAAACGGTCCGATACGGTCTCGCATTGTCGCCAAGTCAATCATCCGTGGCCATCGAAGCCGGCACATTGCGCACCCGGTTCTGACGATACCGCCCCTCGGACGGCGATAGGAAACTAGCATGACACAGAAGTTTTACGCGATCCTAATCTGACCGATAATTTCTTGAATCAAAGCAGGGACAGACGAGGGCCGTTTCGCCATAATAAAGCAATTGAGCATTTTCTGTGAAACCGACAGCCAGTTACAGACGCATCACATGAGCAGGCATTTGCATTCCCGGCGATGATCTGCTCCTGCTTGTTCGCGGATCGGAGCAATCTCGAATGCGCGCATTGCGACATCACCAGCAGCAATATTCCCGCTACAGGTCTCGAGCATAGCGCGCCCACGCAACGTCCCGTTCGATACACTGCCGTCAAAACCATCTAATCGCACAAACAATCGGCAAGTATCATGTCCCCTGATCGTGCATGCGCGCCTTTTCTGCGACATCGCAACGCGCCTGGAAGCCGGGGAGCACTTTTTGATTTACCGCGTGCAAGAATCCGGTGATGCTGTTTGACGTGGATACTCCACGAACGAGGAGAACGGTCATGTCAAAACCCCGGTTCCGCATGCCTCAGTTCCTTTTGGCCGCGTTATTGGCCGTCGGTTTCGGCCTCGCTCCCGCAATTGCGATGGCATCGGGCACGCCAGCGCCCGTCAAGCAGGAAGACGAGGCTGTCGGGATGGATGGCGGCTGCGGCTTCTCGCCGCGCCACGCTGCGACATCCTGAAGGTTCAGCCTTCAGCACCGCGCGCATTTCCTGCGAGGCTGCCGCCGGCCCGAGAGGGCCAGGCATCTAGAATCGCTCGTCGTCATCGTCCGGCGAGCGATCTTCCTCGACCACCGGCACGGCATAGCTGCCGGTGAACCAGCGTTGCAGATCGACATCCGCGCAGCGTTTGGAGCAGAACGGCCTGTAGCGCTCCACCGACATCTTCGCGCAGATCGGGCACGGGCGTGGAGTGAATTGTCTGGGGGCGTCGCCGTTCCCGGCTTCGTTCTCGCTCATCCCTTCTCCTCGGAATCGTTGCGTGCGCTCTCGCGCTGGTCGATCTCGCGCAGCTCCGTCTTCAGGATCTTGCCGTAATTGTTCTTCGGCAGTGCCTCGACGAAGCGGTAATGCTTGGGCCGCTTGAAGCGCGCGATCTGCGACAGGCACAGCGCGTCGAGCGTGGCGGCATCGGTCTCGCCGACGATATAGGCGACGACGATCTCGCCCCATTCCGGATCGGGGCGCCCGATCACCGAGACTTCGCGCACGTCGGGATGGGTGAGCAGCACCTCCTCGACCTCGCGCGGATAGATGTTGGTGCCGCCGGAAATGATCAGATCCTTCGAGCGGTCCTTCAGCGAGAGATAGCCGAATTCATCGAGGCTGCCGACATCGCCGGTGAACAACCAGCCATCGCGCAGCGTCTTCGCCGTCGCTTCCGCATCCTGCCAATACCCCGGCATG
>PXAW01000504.1 GCA_003567055.1 Hyphomicrobiales bacterium | reverse complement strand
GGGAACTGCGCAAGCATCCCTGGGGGGCCTTCACCAATGTCATCGTGCAGGACGGCGTGGCGCATCTGTGGGGTTTCATCGATGCCGAATCCGAGCGTCGCGCCATCAGCCTGATCGCCGAGGAGATCCCCGGCGTGCGTGGCGTCGAGGATCATCTCACCTTCCGCCCGGTCTACGAGGGCTGATTGTGCTTACAGGCTGATCAGCGCCACCGCGAGGATCAGCACGAGGATGACCAGTCCCGAGACCCGCCAGGGCAGGAGGAGGCGCTCCAGCGCCTCCGCCGGGGCGATGACGCGCAGGACGCGGCGCCATTCATGCGCCTGCGGCACCGGTGGTTCCATCTCGGTCACGGCCCGGATCACGCGGATCGACCCACGCTCCAGCGGCGCGGCGATATCGCCCTCCGGGATGGCCGGTGAGGGGATCCGCCCGGCGAGCGGGGGGCTGAGCGCAAGCGCGGTGATCGCGAGCGCCACGAGGATCGGCCAGATCCCGTCGATGATGGCCCCGCTGCCGGCGAGATAACCGAGCGGGCGCGGATCGAAGGCGCTCCAGGCCAGCCATGGCAGGATCAGCGCACACAGCCCCATGACGATCACGGGGCCGGCCATCAGCGCCGGCGGACGCGCCGCATCCGCTTCCACACGGGCGCCGAGCACGAGATAGCGCAACAGGATCAGGCTGGTGCCGATCCCCGATGCGGTGACGAGCCAGAGCGTGGCCCCGTCGAAAGCAGGTTTCACCGCCGCCTTGGCGAGCGCCCCGCCCGTTCCCGGCAATCCGGCGACCGAAGCCGCGATGATGGCGATGCCCGCCAGAAGCGCGAGCCGCGCGCCGCCGCGCGTCACCGCGATCAGGCCGACGCTGAGGAAGAGCGCCGCCTTGGCGAAGCCGTGATGCATGGCGTAATAGCCCGCAGATGCGAGCGCCTGCGGATCGGAAGCGGCGATGCCGGCGCCGATCACGGCGATGACGAGCCCCATCTGGCTCACCGTGGAATAGGCCAGCACGGCCTTCAGATTGCTCTGGGTCAGCCCGAGCAGCACGGCGAGATAGGCGCTCGCGAGGCCGATGGCCATGAGCAGCGTCCCGGTATCGACCGCGCCCTCGGGCATGAAGCGGATCAGCCCGATGATGCCGGCCTTGACGATGGCGCCCGAGAGCACGGCGGAGGCGGGCGTCGGCGCTGCCGGGTGAGCCAGCGGCAGCCACAGATGCAGCGGCATCATGCCGGCCTTCACGCCGAATCCGATGATGATCAGCGCGATGGCCAGCCCCTGCGTGACGGGATGCAGCGTGCCCTCGCTGGCCGGCGCGGTGAGCGTCGCGCGCAGATCGGCAATGGCGAGGCTGTCGCTCCCGGCAATGGCGATGACGAATCCGATCAGCAGCATCGCCTCACCGAAGATCGCGAGCGCGATATAGATCCGCGCCGCACGCAGCGCCTTCGGCGTACCGTCATGCACGACGAGGAAATAGGCGGCCAGCGAGACGGCGGCGAAGGAGACGTAGAAGGTCACCGCATCGGCGGCGAGGAAGACGCCGAGATTGCCCGTCAGCGTGAGGCACCAGAAGCCGGTGAAGACGGCGGGCTTGCGCGGCGCCTTCATATAGGCCACCGCATAGAGCCCCGCCGCGAGCCAGATCGCCGCCGTCATGCCGAGCAATGTCAGCCCGAGCGTATCGGTCTTCAGGACGACACCGAGCAGCACGTCCGGCGCCAGCGTCTCGTTATCCCCAGGACGGGCGAGCGCGAGCACCAGGGCCGGGAGCGGCGCCAGCGGCAGCATCCGCAGGGGTTTCTCGCGCAGGCCCGGGAGGCCCGCAAGCGCGCCGACCAGAAGCGGCCAGATCAGGACCAGCATGGGCCAGATCGGCCCCTGCGGCCAGAACGGAATCACGGCGGTTTCAGGTGTCATCATGGCCAATAATCCCGTTCCACGATGAGGGTGGCCCAGGCCAGCGGGCTGAGATCCCAGCCGGCGAACAGCCCGACCGCGATCCCCGCCATTCCGGTGATCACCGCCGGCGCGATGATGCCGAGCGGGCGCTCGCCGGGGCGGCTGTCATCCTGCGCCTCGCCGAACCAGATCCGGTAGAGCAGGGGCAGGAAATAGGCCGCGTTCAGAAGCGTCGACGCCGCAAGCACCCCGATCACCCAGGGTGCGCCGGACTGGATGCCGCCGATCCCGATATAGATCTTGCTGACGAAACCCGCCAGCGGCGGCAGCCCGATCATGCCGAGCGCCCCGAGCGAGAAGCAGACCGAGGTGAAGGGCATGCGCGCGCCGACACCGTTCAGCTGGTCGATGCGCTTGATGCCGGCGCGCTCGTCGAAAATGCCGGCGCAGAAGAACAGCGTGATCTTCATCAGCCCCTGATGCACCAGATGGGCGAGCCCCCCGATCGCGGCATAGGGGCCGGCGAGCGCCGTACCGAGGATGATGTAGGAGACCTGGCTGACCGTGGAATAGGCCAGCCGTTTCTTGATCTCGGTCTGTTGCAGGGCGCGCAGCGAGCCGAAAATGATGGTGACCGAGGCCAGGATCGCGAGCGGCATGCCGACCCCGAGCTCCGCCACGAGGCTGATGCCGAACACGTCGTAGATGATGCGCACGAAGCCGAAGGCGCCGGCCTTGACCACGGCGACGGCGTGCAGAAGCGCGCTCACCGGCGCCGGCGCGGCCATGGCGGAGGGTAGCCAGCCATGCAGCGGCACCAGCGCCGCCTTCACCCCGAGCCCGGCCACGAAGAGCGCGAAGATGATCCGCAGGCTGGTCTCGTCGAGCATGCCGAGATCCGTTGCGCGGGCGAATTCGATCGGGCCGGTGGCGCTCTCCAGCCAGATGATCGCGATCAGCAGCGCCCCGCTCGCCGGCAGGGCGTAGAAGAGATACGAGCGCCCGGCGATGATCGACTTCTCGTCCTGCTTGTGCACGACGAGCGGCCAGGTGCTCAGCGTGAGGAGCTCGTAGAAGATGAAGAAGGTGACGAGCGTGCCCGACAGCGCGATCCCGGTCGTGGCGAAGACGCACAGGCTGAAGAAGCCGAAGAAGCGCGAGAGATTGGGCTTGGGGCCGAAATAGGCGATCGCGTAGATCGTGGTCAGGAGCCAGAGCACGGCGGACAGCGTGACGAAGAGCAGCGACAGCGCATCGACGCGCAAGAGCAGATACAATCCCGGCACGAATT
>PXAW01000053.1 GCA_003567055.1 Hyphomicrobiales bacterium | reverse complement strand
TCGCGGCGCGGCGCGCGAGCACGGATTCGCGATGCGAGATGAAGGTCGCAGCCCCCACGACGATGCCGCCGCCCAGGATGACGAAGGGGTCGAGCGGTTCGGCGAAGAGCACGATCCCCATCATGGTCGCCCAGACCAGTTGCAGGAACTGCACCGGCTGCGTCACCGTGATCGGGGCATTCTGGAAGGCCTTCGTCATGGTCCAGTGCCCTGACGTGGCGATGACCGCGACCAGGGTCAGCCAGGCGACCTGCTCGAAGCTCGGGGCAACCCATTGCACGGCGGCCACCGGGGCGAGCGCGATGGTGCAGAAGACCGAGAGCAGCCCCACGATCACCGCCGTATCCTCGGTGCCGCTGAGGCGTTTCGCGATCAGGAAGGAGGCCGCGAAGAACGGCCCGGCGGCAACCTGCGCCATCTGGCCGATCGAGACCTCCTGGAAACCCGGTCGCAGGATGATCAGCGCGCCCGCGATCCCGGCCACGACGGCAAAGACCCGGCGCATGTGCAGCGCCTCGCCGAGAAACAGGGCCGCGCCGATGGTGATGAAGATCGGCGCCACATAGCCGAGCGCCGTCACCTCGGCCATCGGGATGCGCGCCATGGCATAGAACCACAGGATCACCCCGACCCCGTGGACCGCCCCGCGCAGGAGATGCAGATGCAGGATCCGGCCCGAGGGACGGTGCGTCAGCAGCACACCCATGAAGGGCAGCATGATCAGCGCGCCGGCGGCATAGCGGATGAAGGCGCCCTGCGCGGCGGGCAGATCCGCGCCGATATGGCGCACGATGGCGGTGACGCTGGCGAGCAGCACGGTCGTCAGGAGCATCCAGCCGACACCGATGAGCGTATTCTGCGCCCGCACCCGTCTGAGCCTCCCGGTTCATGCCGCGCAAGCAGCGCGCCGCACGGTGAGTATCACTCACCCGCATGGATTGCGGTGCGTGAAATTCCGCCCCCTCACCTGCGCGATCACGCCCGTGCGCGCCGCAACAGGCCTCAGCCGCGCCAGAAACGCGGCATGAACAGGATCAGCACGGTGAACAGTTCCAGCCGTCCCAGCAGCATGGCGAAGGCGAGGGTCCATTTTACCGCATCGGGGAGGGTGGCGTAATTGCCCGCCGGGCCGATGATCGGGCCGAGACCGGGGCCGACATTCGACAGCGCACTCACCGCCGCCGAGGCCGAGGTGAGGAAATCGAGATCGAAGGCCATCAGGGTGATGGTGATGGCGCCGTAGCAGATGAAGAAGAGAGAGAAGAACACCACCACGGAATGGATCACGTCGTCGGGCAATTCGCGCCCGGCATAGGTGCGCGGGAAAATGCCGCGCGGAAACAGAAGATGCCGGAAATAGCTCTGCAGGAGCTTGGCCATCACCTGGTAGCGGAAGATCTTCACACCCCCGGTCGTCGAGCCGGTACAGCCGCCGACGAACATCAGCCCGAAGAAGATGCCGATCGCCACATTGCCCCAGGCGCCGTAATCGGCATTGGCATAGCCGGTCGTTGTGACGACGGAGACGACGTTGAACGCGGCCAGCCGCAGGGCATCCAGGAAGTCGAAACGCCCCGAGAGGGTCAGCCAGACCGCCATGCCGAACACGACGACGAGCAGGAATGACAGGAGCACCCGCACCTGGCTGTTGCGCAGCGTATCCGTCTCGCCCTGGAACAGGCGCACATAGAGCACGAAGGGCACGGCGCCGGCGATCATGAAGAACACCGCGATCCAGTGGATCGCGGGATTGGTGAAATGCCCCATCGAGGCGTCATAGGTCGAGAAGCCGGCCGTCGAGATCGTCGTCAGCGCATGCGCCACGGCGTCGAAACCGCTCATCCCGGCGAGCCAGTAGGCGGCGATGCAGGCAATGGTGAAGCCGACATAGATGGTCGTGATGGCGGCAGCGACCTCGCGCACGCGCGGCAGCACTTTCTCCGAGCGATCGGAGGATTCGGTGCGAAACAGCTGCATACCACCGACGCCCAGCGCCGGCAGGATCGCGATGGCGGTGGCGATGATGCCGATGCCGCCCAGCCATTGCAGGATGGCGCGCCAGATCAGCACGCCCGGCGGGGCCTCCTGCAGGCCGACGATCACCGTCGCACCCGTGGTGGTCAGCCCCGACATCGCCTCGAAGAAGGCGTTGGCGTAGCTCTCACGCATCTGTTCGAAATCGGAGATGTAGAGCGGCAATGCGGCAAACAGCACCACGGAGAGCCAGGCCATCGGTGTGAGCAGGAAGGCCTGCCGCAGGGTCAGCCCGCTATCGAGCTGCACCTGCGCGAAATACAGAAGCAGCATGCCCACCGTGAAGGTGATTGCGCTGGAGATCGCGAAGGCCTTCCAGTCCTCGTTCTCGGCATAGAGATCGACGCCGACGGGGATCAGCATGGCGATGGAAAGGACGGTGAGCATGCCCCCGACCAGATACAGGATCGGCCGCAGATAGGGCGGCGACCAGTTATCGAGGGAGAGACGCCCGCCGATTCGCCGTTCAGCCTCGGTCACGCTTGTCCCCCGCCAGAAATGCCTCCGCCTTGCGCAGGGCCTTGTAGGTCACCATGGCGATGACGCTGTCGCCGGGCTTGATATGCGTGTCGGCCGTGGGGATCAACACGCCGGAATCATGCACCACTGCGCCGATCAGGAAGCCTTCCGGCAGGCCGATATCCTTGAGCGGGCCGGAAGTCAGCTTCGAGCCCTCCTGCGCGCGCGCCTCGATCACCTCGCCGAATTCCTCGCGCAGGGTGTAGAGCGCCGTCACCGAGCGGTGGCGGACATGGCGCAGGATGGTCGAGATGGTGATCGCGTTGGGGCTCACCACCGCATCGATGCCCAGCGAAGGCATGATCGGCTCGTAGCTGGTCTTGTTGACCAGCGTGATGGCGCGCTTGCAGCCCATGCGCTTGGCCAGAACCGAGGAGAAGATGTTGGTCTCGTCGTCATTCGTCACCGCGACGACCGTCTCCGCCGAGCCGATATTGGCCTCGTCGAGCACTTCGGTATCGAGCGCGTCGCCGAGCAGCACCACGGCTTTCTCGCCGAGCTCGCGGGAGATGTATTCGGCCCGCTCACGGGAATGCTCGATCACCTTGAGGCGCACGTAAGGCGCGTCGCGCGCGAGCATGTTGGCGAGGTTGAGCCCGACATTGCCGCCACCGATGATGACCACGCGCCGCGCCACCCGCTC
>PXAW01000237.1 GCA_003567055.1 Hyphomicrobiales bacterium | reverse complement strand
TGGGTACGTAGGAAGGGGAATGCGTGCTCATGTGTCTCGCCTGCTAGTACTTGCGTCGCCCACCATAGGGCCCGGCTGATGCGAACCCGTCAGGCCTCTTCGCCGATGATGATCGTCGTATCATCGACGAATTCGTAGGGCGGAAGCGGCAGGTTGATCGGCGCGGGGCCGCTGCGGATGCGCCCGGACGTATCGAAGACCGAACCATGGCAGGGGCAGAACCAGCCGCGATACTGGCCCTGGAAGTCCAGCGGCACGCAGCCGAAATGGGTGCAGTTGCCGTAGACGATCAGCCACTGCTCCCTGCCCTCGACGACGCGATCCGAATCCGGCTCGGGATCGGGCAGATCTGACAGCGGAGTATCCTGCGCCTGCGCGATCTCTTCCGCCGTACGATGGCGGACGAAGATCAGCGTATCGCGCCAGAAGACGCGAACGATCTGGCCCTCGGCGATCGGCGCCAGATCGACTTCGATCGGAGCGCCTGCGGCGATGACTTCGGCATCCGGCGCAAGCTGCGCAACGAACGGCCACGCAACGGCAGCGACACCGATCGCCGCAGTGGCGCCGGTGGCGATGAAAAGAAAGTCGCGCCTTGTCGGTTCGGCAGTCGGGGTGGTCTCAGCCACGTCACTCTCCCGGCATCAGTTTCCACAAATCGAACGCGTCGGGGGTCGCGCCCCGGCGGTACCGGAGTTCCACACACTGAAGCGTGAGAATTCGCACCTGCTTAAATGCACGAGCCCCCACGCGCCGGCAATGCGACCCGGCGTCGCCACGCGGCGCGGTCTTTGCCACGCTCACGCCTTCGTGTCCATAGCGCAGGAATGCCTAATCGGTCCAGCAAATCCGGTTTTGAACGATTTTGATCCGGCGTGGCTTTCCGGCGACGGCTTCACGCCACTTCCAGAAAGCCCCCGGATTGCCGCGCCCAGAGCCTTGCGTAATGGCCTTCGCGCGCGAGCAGTTCGTGATGCGTGCCCTGCTCGACGATACGGCCCCGGTCGAGCACGATCAGGCGGTCGAGCGCCGCGATGGTGGACAACCGGTGGGCGATGGCGAGCACGGTGCGGCCCTGCATCAGCTTTTCGAGCGAATCCTGGATCGCGGCCTCCGTCTCCGAATCGAGTGCCGATGTCGCCTCGTCGAGCACGAGAATCGGTGCATCCTTGAGAATCACCCGCGCGATGGCGATACGCTGGCGCTGCCCGCCGGAGAGCTTCACCCCGCGCTCACCCACATGTGCGTCATAACCGCGCCGTCCGCGATGATCCTCCAGCGCCATGATGAAATCATGCGCATGGGCGAGCCTTGCCGCGCGCTCGACCTCCTCTTGCGTGGCCTCGAGGCGCCCGTAGAGGATGTTGTCGCGGATGGAGCGGTGCAGGAGCGAGGTGTCCTGCGTCACCACGCCGATCTGCGCGCGCAGGCTGTCCTGGGTGACGCGGGCGATGTCCTGCCCGTCGATGGTGATGCGCCCGCCTTCGAGATCGTGCAGGCGCAGGAGCAGCGAGGCGATGGTGGATTTCCCCGCCCCGCTCGGCCCCACCAGCCCGACCTTCTCGCCCGGCGCGATGGCGAGATCGAAGCGCTCCAGAACCTCCGCCTCGGCGCCGTAATGGAAGGTCACGTCCCCGAAGCGGATCGCGCCTTCACGCACCGCGAGCGGGCGCGCTTCAGCCATGTCGGTCACCTTGTGCGGCTGGGCGATGGTGCGCATGCTCTCCTGCACCACGCCGACATTCTCGAACACCCCGCGAACCGAGCGCATCACCCAGCCCGACATGGCGAGGATGCGCATCACGAGCGCAAGCCCCGCCGCCGCCTCGCCGGTAGACATCGCACCCTCGCGCCACAGCATCAGCGAGAGCGCGGCGATGGCGGCGAGCAGGGCCGAATTCATCACCGCGAGCGTTCCGGCGGAGGCCACGATCACACGCCCGAGATCGAGAAAGGCGCGGGTATTGCGCGCGAGCGCCTCGCGCACGGAGGCGCGCTCGTCCTCGGAGCGGGCAAACAGCTTCACCGTCAGCGCATTGGTATAGGTATCGACCACCCGCGCCACCAGCACGGAGCGGGTATCGGCATTCTTCAGGGAGCGATCGCGCGCCAGCGGGATGAAATAGCGCAGGAGCAGCCCGTAGCCGATCATCCACAAGGCCATGGGCAGGGCGAGCCAGAGGCTGATCGAGGAAAAGAGCAGGAAGGCGGTGATGGCGAAGATGCCGACATAGAGCAGCGTGTCCAGCAGGGTCACCGCAATCTCGCG
The DNA here is from genome assembly GCA_003567055.1 of Hyphomicrobiales bacterium. Lineage (GTDB taxonomy): Bacteria > Pseudomonadota > Alphaproteobacteria > Rhizobiales > Beijerinckiaceae > Saliniramus. The sequence goes on along the minus strand of PXAW01000237.1, from coordinate 930 downwards.
CACCGCCGGCCCGACCTGCACGATCCGGTTGGCCAGCCGCCCGGCGAAATCGCCCTGGAAATAGCCGAGCGCATGGCCGATCGTATAGGAATGGGTGCGCCAGCGGATCATGTTGGTGGTCTGCGGCACGATCACCTGGTTGGTGACGATGTCGTGGGCGACATGCAGGAGCGGGCGCATCACGATGACGGCGAAGGCCGCGAGCAGCAGCGCCGTGCCGTAATCGGTGTAGACCGTCTGCGGATCGGCGGTTGCGAGCAGGTCCACGAACCAGCCGACGAGCAGGTACAGCCCCGATTCGAGCACACCCACCGCCAGCGACAGCAGCACCAGCACCCACAGCCAGCCGCGCACCGGGCGCAGATAATGCCAGGCGAAGGCGCTCACCCGGTCGGGCGGCGTTTCCTCCCGGTCGAAGGGCGCGAATGGATCGATGCGGCGCTCGGCGCGCTCCAGCATGGTCTTTTTCCTGTTGCTTGCGCCGGCGCTGCGGCGCGACGATAACCGTCGCGCCGTTGCGCCCGACACCTGATCTTCACCGGAGACATTGCCGATGCGGCTCGTCCTGTTCCAGCCCGATATTCCGCAGAATACCGGCACCATGATACGCCTCGCCGCCTGTCTGGGGGTCGCGGTGGATATCGTGGAACCCGCCGGCTTCGACGTCTCCGACCGGCATTTCAGGCGCTCCGGTATGGATTATCTGGATCGCGTGGAGATCATTCGCCACCCCTCATGGCGCGCATTCCATGATTGGAGCCGCGCGAACGGCCACCGGCTGGTGCTCGCCACGGTGCAGGGATCGGTGCCTTACACCGATTTCAGCTATGGCGAAAACGACGCGATCATCATGGGCCGCGAATCGGCCGGCGCACCCGATTACGTGCACGAAGCATGCGAGGCGCGCATCCGCATTCCGCTGGCGCCGGG
>PXAW01000405.1 GCA_003567055.1 Hyphomicrobiales bacterium | reverse complement strand
TAAAAGACTCATCTGAACATATCTGCATCGAAGTTGATCCGATTATTTCGCGGTCACAATTTGATGACGTACAGTCTCTTCTAAAAAAACGCTCACCGCGCGTGACACCTCCGAGGGAGACGACAGGACCAATTTTGCTTACCGGGCTCGCCACATGCGCAAGCTGCGGTGGCGGGATGACGTTGCGTACAGGTACGGCCCGAAATGGCACGGTGCACCGTTACTACACGTGCTCAACTTGTGCACGCTCGGGAAAAACGTAAGCGTCCGAATCTCCCCATTGGGTTGCCGGGTTTTGTCCCGGGGTGGTTTTTGCGAGTCTCGCCCGGTTGAGGCGAGGAGAGCGCGATGGCGGTACGTGTTGTTGAGGCCGAGAGGGATGGCGAGGTCGGTTTCGCGGGTCGTCTCGGATTTCGCCGAACGCGTTCGGGGCGCCGGCTCTGGTCTGATGCCGACAAGGGCCGCATCGTTCGTGAGAGCTTCGCAGCCGGCGCCGTGGTCAATGACGTTGCACGCCGCCACGGCATTGCCCCGCAGCAGCTGACGCATTGGCGCAGGCAGGCGCGTGAAGGGCGGCTTGTGCTCGTCGAGGAAGCATCGTTCGTGCCGCTGGAGATCGATGATACGGCCACGCCGCCGGAACCGGTGCCGATGATCGAGATCGCGATTGGCCGTGTGGTTGTGCGGACCAGCGCCTCGACGCCGGGCACACGGATTGCCGAGATTGCCGCGGCGTTGGAGGCTCGGCTGTGATCGTTCCGGCCCAGCATTTGCGGATCGTCGTGGCGACACGGCCTGTGGATTTCCGTTGCGGGCACGATGCACTGGCAGGCATCGTGCAGAATGAACTCGGGCTCGACCCGCATTCCGGGCTCGTCGTGATCTTCCGATCGAAGCGTAGTGATCGGGCCAAGATTCTGGTCTGGGACGGGACAGGCCTTGTTCTCGTCTACAAGCGCCTTGAAGGCACGAACTTCGTCTGGCCGGGAATTTCTGACGGCGTCATGCGCCTTTCGCGTGCCCAGTTCGAGGCCTTGTTCGAAGGGCTCGACTGGCGGCGCGTGGTGCCGTTGCGGGTCCGCCGCCCGCGTGCGGCGGATTGACTCGGCTAACACAAAAATCTTCTGCCGGTCCCGGCTGCGGGATAAACTGCCAAGCATGACGTTCGCCATCGACCCGGCTCGCCTCGAAGCACTCCCGCCAGACCTGCGGGAGATGTTCGAGATGCAGGCTGCGATGCTGATGGCGGAACAAGCCGCACGCGGTCATCTCGAACGTGAACTCGCTGACGCCAAGGCCGATAATGAGCGGCTCGCCCTTCTGGTGAAGGAGTTTCAGCGGCTGCGCCATGGACGTCGCTCCGAGAAGCTCGATCCCGATCAGCTGAATCTCGCCCTCGAAGCGATCGAGACCGCCATCGCCGAGGTTCAGGAGAGCGAGCATCAACGGCGCAAGCGTCGCGGTGACGCGACCGGGGAGGCTGTGAAGAACCGTCCCGGACGCGGTGCCCGAATCTTTCCCGCCGATCTGCCCCATATCGAGCGCGTCATCGAGCCCGCCGAGCTGGCATGCCCTTGTTGATGTGGGGAGATGGTCAGAATCGGCGAGGATGTTTCGAAGCGGCTCGACGTGATCCCGGCCCAGTTCCGGGTCATTGTCACCATTCGTCCGCGCTATGCCTGTCCGAAGAGCTGCGCAGGCGTCGTCCAGGCACCGGCACCTGTCCATCTGATCGAGGGTGGTACGCCGACGGAGGCGCTCCTCGCCCATGTCGCCGTTGCCAGATATTCGGAGCACATGCCGCTCTACCGGCAGGCGCAGGTCTTCGCCCGGCACGGCGTGCCGGTCAGCCGTTCGGTGCTCGCAGACTGGATGGGATCGGTCGGCTTCCACATCACTCCCGTGGTCGATCGCATGCACGCGATCCTGTGTTCTTCGACCAAGCTGTTCATGGACGAGACCACGGCGCCGGTCCTCGACCCGGGACGAGGGCGGACCAAGACGGGGTATCTCTGGGCACTCGTGCGCGATGATCGCTCATGGAACGGTCCGGATCCACCCTGCGTGGTGTTCCACTACGCGCCCGGTCGCGCCGGGGCGCATGCCGAGCGCCTTCTCGACGGTTTTGATGGTGTGCTGCAGGTGGACGGCTATGCCGGCTACCACCGTCTGGCGCGGCCTGAACGCAAGGGTGGTACGCCGCTGACGCTGGCGCATTGCTGGTCACATGGAAGGCGCGAGATCATCAAGGCGACACCGAAGGCCGGCTCGCCGGTCGCGGACGAGATCCTTGCACGCATTGCCGCGCTCTACCGGATCGAGGGCGAGGTCCGCGGCCGTGATGCGCAAGCCCGCTTGCAGATTCGAGGCGAGCGATCACGCCCACTCGTCGATGAACTTGGCACCTTCCTGCGAGCCCAGGCTGAGCGGCTTTCCCCGAAGAGCAACATGGGAAAGGCCGTCGCCTATCTGCTCAATCACTGGAAGGGTCTGTGCGTCTTCCTCGATGACGGTCGCGTCGAGATGGATACGAATGCCGCAGAAAATTCAATCAGACCGCTGTCCCTGAGCAGAAAGAATGCCCTCTTCGCGGGGCACGACGAGGGCGGTCGCAACTGGGCCCGCATCGCGTCACTGATCGGCACATGCAAGCTGAACGGCGTCGAGCCCTTCGCCTACATGACCTTCCTGCTGGAGGCCCTCGCCGCGGGCCATCCGCAGGCCCGGATAGACGAGCTCATGCCGTGGAACCATAAGCCATCCTTGGCCGAAGGCTGATCAACAGGATTGCAAACAAGCGAGCAAAGCTTTGCAATGCTTTGCGCCAAAATCTGGCGAAAGGCGCCTGCGGCTGCATCATCCGTCAGGCCTCGGTCAATCCTGAACCGCCATGGTCCGTAGACGGCGCTTACCGATCGGCTTCCGGTAAACCGAAAATAGACTGGGTCGATCTGACCAGATGGCAAACTTTGCCACGACGCCATGTTTATGTCTCATGTCACACAACAGCAGACGGCCCGGCAGAGGCTAGCCTGAGCCCCGCCGGGGTCGAGTGCGGGCGATGGGACTGATCATGAAATCGATGATCCGCACCGAAACATCCCAGAGCAGGGCCATTGCCCATACCAAAGACTGAACGAGTGATCGTTCCGCACTCGCCAGCGAACACAGGCGGGTAAACTGATCGCAATAAACTTCCAGTGCACGTCATGAT
>PXAW01000602.1 GCA_003567055.1 Hyphomicrobiales bacterium | reverse complement strand
TCGATTCGCGCGATCGCAGCCGGACGCGTTTCGGTGAACTCGACTTCCGCTCCGGCCTCGAGATCAACGATCCCTATCCCCGCTTCGGCGGCTTTTCCGGGCTGTGGCGCGCGCGCGACGGCGCCACGCTCATCGCCGTCAGCGATCGCGGCGACTGGTTCGCGGCGGATGTGACCGAGGACGAGGACGGCCTTGCCGGTTTCTCTTCGGCGGTGATGGCGCCGATCCTCGACTTTCACGGGACGCCCCTGGGCTGGACCGACAATTTCGACGTTGAGGCCGTCACCATCGAAGACGGCATCGCGCATATCGGCATCGAGCGCACCAACGCGATCATGCGCTTCGACCTGACCGAAGACCGGCTCACCGCGCGCGGTGAATTCGTCCCCACGCCGATGGAGATGCGCGACTGGCCCTTCAACAAGGGCCCGGAAGCGATTGCCATCGCGCCGGAAACGAGCCCCTATCCCGGCGCGATCGTGGTGATCGGCGAGCGCACCCGCCGGGGCGAGAGCGCGCCGACGCAGGGTTTCGTTCTCGATGGTGAGGCGCATCACGCCTTCGATGTCGCGCGCCATGACTGGTTCGACATCACCGATATGGAATTTCTCGACAATGGCGACATTCTCGTGCTGGAGCGCCGTTATCGCATCCTGCGCGATGTCGGCGCGCGCATCCGCCGCCTGCCCGGCGGCGATCTGCGCCCCGGCGCCGTGCTCGACGGCCCCGTCATCTTCGAGGCCGGGGCCGACCAGCAGATCGACAACATGGAAGGCCTCGCCTCGCATCGCACGCAAGACGGGCGCCTCGTGCTCAGCCTGATCTCCGACGACAATTTCTCGATCCTGCAACGTACGCTGCTGCTCGAATTCTACTACGACGACGCGGATTGAGGCGGCGCGCCGGCGCGCTCTTCCCGCAGCGCCTGCGTCTGCGCCATATCGAGGCTCATCCCGTCTGCGCCGGGCACCACCGCGTAGATTTCGCGCGCGGCCTGCGCGCTGATGATTCCGTCGCGCAGATCGGCGAGGACGGCCTGCGGATCGCGGGTCGTCGGATCGCCCCAGCCGCCACCGCCCGGTGAGGCCGCCTCGTAATGCAGCGGACCGAACTGCATCAGGCCGAATTGCGGGGCCTCGACCGGCTCCGATCCGTCATGCGGCGAGAGCAGCATCGCGCCCGCCGCGCCCCAGAGGCCGCCCTCGACGCCGTAGCCCGAGGGGGTGCGCAGGCCCTCGCCCCGGAAGGAATAGAGCGCGGGCACCATCACTTCGAGGGCGTAATCCACCCCCGTGCCGCCGCGATAGCGCCCGGCGCCGCCCGAATCGCAGCGGAATTCCTGGCGCAGATAGCGCACCGGGTAGATCTGCTCGTAGACTTCGAGATTGGGGATGGTGAGCCCGCCCAGCGTGCACAGATGGCCGATCTGGTTGAAGCCGTCGCGGCCCTCGATCGCGCCCCCGCCGGCGGCGAGGTTGTTGTGGTACATGACGAAAGGCTCGTCGGCGCCCTCCTTCGTGCCTGAGGTCACGCCGAAGACGTTGCGTGCCCAGCCGGCGAGCGCGCGCTCGGGCGCGGCGAGGCCGAGCGCGCGCCAGCAGGCATGGATGATGTCATGGGCGGGAAACACCGTGCACATGGTCATCGGCGCGGGCGGGCGCGCATTCACCACGCTGCCTTCCGGCGCGATGATGGTCACGCCGCGAAAGCTGCCCTCGTTGCGCGGCAGATCGGCATCGAAGAACGAGTAGAGCGCCGTGTAGACGCCCGAGACGGTGTTGGCCAGCGAGGAATTCTTGAAGCCCCTGATCTGGTCGTCGGTGCCGGTGAAATCCACCGTCAGGCTGTCGCCCGCAATGGTGAGCGCCACCCGGGTGACGATGTCGGCGGGGCCGAAGCAATCATTGTCGGTGCGGTCCTCGCCGCGATAGGTGCCGTCGGGCAGATCGCGGATGACGGCGCGAAAGCGCGCTTCGGCATAATCGAGAATGCCGGCAAAACAGGCCCGCGCCTGGTCGGTGCCGAGCTCTTGCGCGAGCGCCGCGACGCGGTCTGCCCCGATGCGCGTGGAGCCGAGCATGGCGCGCAGATCGCCGTCGAGGAGATCGGGCGTGCGGCAATTGAGCTTGAGGAGGTCCCACAGATCCTCGCGGACCACATCCGCCTCGACCAGCTTCATCACCGGCAGGCGCAGGCCCTCGTGGAAGATCTCGGTGGCCTGCGGATTGTAGGTCCCCGCCGCGCCGCCACCGATATCGGATTGATGGGCGCGGTTGCAGGCAAAGCCGAGATGATCATCGCCCACGAAGACCGGGCGTGCGATCACCCAGTCGGGCAGGTGGTTGCCGCCCGCCGCATAGGGATCGTTCAGCAGGAAGACGTCGCCGGGCGCGATCGCGCCGCCGAAACGCGCGACGATGGCGCGGGCGGCGAAACCGCCGCCGCCGGTATGGATCGGGATGCCGTCGGCCTGGCTGACCACGGTGCCCTCGGCATCAGCGAGGAAGCAGGAGAAATCATGCGCCTGGCTGAAGATCGGGCTGCGCGCCGTGCGCACCATCACCCGCCCCATCTGCTGGGCGATGTGGTCGAGCCGGTTCTGGACCAGGGCGAGGATGATCGGGTCGATGGCCTTGCGCGCGCTCATGCCTGCGCTCCCCTCTCGGCGAGATCGATGATGAAATTGCCCGCCGCATCGACGCTGAGCGTATCGCCGGCGCGGGCGATGGCGGTCATGGTCTGCTCGGTGACGATGGCGGGACCGGCAATCGACTGGCCCGGCGCGAGATCGGCGCCGTCAAAGATCGCCGTATCGCGCCAGCCATCGGGGAACCAGACCCGGCGGGTCTCGCGCCGATGCGGCGCCTGCGTGCTCGCCGGCGCCGATGCCGCTTCGAGCGGAGGCAGGAGGCCGAAGCCGGCCATGCGCAGGCTGGTGATCTGGATGGCGCCGCCGGGCTGGATATGGCCGAACTGGCGGGCGTATTCCGCTTCGAAGAGGCGGCGCACCTGCGCCGGATCGAAAGCCTCGCCATCGGGCAGTTCCACCCGCAGATCCGATTGCTGGCCGCGATAGCGCAGATCGAGCGCGCGCCGGTAGGCGGCCTGATCGCCGGTGAAGCCCTCGCGGTTGAGGGTCTCGGTCGCGCGGGCGCGCAGTTGAGCGAAGCCCTCCTGCGCCATTTTCGCGACATCCCCGTCGAGATCGCGCATGAAGACCTGG
>PXAW01000605.1 GCA_003567055.1 Hyphomicrobiales bacterium | reverse complement strand
TGATGCTGGATGTCGACCGGTTCAAGATGGTCAACGATGCGCTGGGCCACCATGCCGGCGATGCGCTGCTTTGCGCTGTAGGCGAGCGCCTCGGCGGCTTCACGCGCAAGCGCGATGTGCTGGCGCGCTTGGGGGGTGACGAGTTTGCCTTGTTGTTGTCGGGGATCCGCAATCCGCAGGATGCCCTGGACAGGGCCGAGCAGATTCTGGGTGCCCTCAAGCAACCATTTTCCATTGCCGGCGAGGATATCGTCGTGGGTGCGAGTATCGGTGTCGCACTTCATCCCAACGACAGTGACGATGCCGAGGATCTTCTCAAGAAGGTCGATATCGCCATGTATCGCGCCAAGGCAGAGGGGCGCAATCTCTACCGCGCCTTCGATCCGGCAATGATGTCGAGCGCGCGCGGCGAGATCACCCTCGAGGCCGAGTTGCGCCGCGCTCTGGCCAATCAGGAATTCGAGCTCTTCTATCAGCCGCAGATCGACCTGCGTACGAGCCGCATCATCGGCGCCGAGGCGCTGATCCGCTGGCGGCATCCCACGCGCGGACTGGTGCGCCCGCTGGACTTCCTGCCCTTCGCCGAGGAGACCGGGCTGATCATTCCGATCAATGAATGGGTGATCGCGCAGGCCTGCAGTGAGGCCAGGGGCTGGGTCGCACGCGGATTGCCGCCCTTGCGGGTCGCGGTGAATCTCTCCCCGGTCCAGTTCCGCAAACGAAACATGGTGGCTCTGGTCGACGATATTCTCGCCCGCACCGGGCTCGATCCGAAGCGGCTGGAGCTGGAACTCACCGAAACCATCCTGATGCATGACGCGGATGCCGTGACGATCGAATTGCGCGAATTGCGCAAGCGCGGTGTCAGTGTGTCGATCGACGATTTCGGCACGGGCTATTCTTCGCTCGCCTATGTCAAGAAGTTCCCCGTCGACCGGATCAAGATCGACCAGAGTTTCGTGCGCAATCTCACCAGCGATCCCAATGATGCCGCCATCGTGCGCGCCATCGTCAATCTCGGTCATTCGCTCGGAATCGACGTGATCGCGGAGGGCGTCGACAGCGCCGACCAGGTCGAGATGCTGCGGGCGGAGGGCTGCGAGGAAGCGCAGGGTTTCCTCTTTGCCAAACCGCTGCCGGTCGAGGAATTCATCGCGCTGGTTCAGGCCGAAGCGGCCGTGGCGCGCTCGGCTTAAGCGAAAGCGGGAGGGTAGCTGAGATGGGCGCGGGTAACCGTTTGGCGCAGAAGGTCGGGCATGTGGCGGGCGGGCCCGTCTCCGCAGAGCCGCGCGCAACGCTTCTGCAGCGCCTGCGCCCGTCCCGGATTTTCGCCGACCGGCCCGATACCGAGCATGAAATGGTGATGAACCGTCTCGTGATCGGTTTCCTCGCTGTGATCTATCTGGTGGTGAAAGACGTCTTTTTCGGTACATCCGGAATCGGCGCGCTCTATCACATCCCGATTCTCTACTGCCTGGGAGGGCTCGCCCTTCTCGGGCACATGTTGCTGTTCCCGGGCATCTCGCCGATGCGCCGCGTCGCGGCCATGTTCATGGATCTGGGTACACTGAGCTTCGGGCTGTATGCTGGCGGAGAAGTCGCGGCGATTCTCTACCCGATCTATCTTTGGGTCATTTTCGGAAACGGTTTTCGGTTCGGTATTCCCTATCTGCTCGCTTCCGCAGCGCTGTCGATGGCCGGATTCGGTCTGGTCTGCCTTTTCGACCCTTATTGGGGAGAGCATCCGGTTCTCGCCACCGGTTTGCTTGCAGGGCTTCTGATCATTCCGGTTTATGCCGGAACCCTCATCCGCAAGCTGTCGCTCGCCAAGCAGCAGGCTGAAGATGCAAGCCGCCAGAAGAGCCTCTTCCTCGCGAGTGTCAGCCATGAATTGCGCACGCCTTTGAATGCCATCATCGGCATGGGAGATCTGCTTCGGGATACGCAGCTCGACGCTGAGCAGCAGGATATGGCGCGTACAATCCGCACTTCGGGGCAGGTGCTGCTCGATCATATCAACGATATTCTGGACTTTTCGCGTCTTGAGGCGGGCCGTATGCCAAGCGAGACGACAGTCTTCGATCTTCATGAGTTGATGCACGACGTGTCCGCCATGGTCGGGGCGCAGGCGCGCACGAAAAATCTCGAATTCCATATTCACGTCGACGCTCGTATTCCCTATGCCCTCGAGGGAAATCAGCGCCATTTGCGTGAAATTCTCATCAATCTCGTCGGTAATGCCGTAAAATTTACCGAGATCGGCCATGTCGCCATTCGGATCGACCTCTTCCCGAGCGAACCGGATGAGGTGTTGCTTGATATATCGGTCATCGATACGGGGATCGGGATTCCTCCGGAAGCGAAAGAGCGAATCTTCGAAAGCGTTACCCAGGCCGACGAAAGCATCATGAACAGGTTCGGTGGCACCGGCCTCGGTCTTGCCATAACCCGCCAACTCGTGGAAATGAATGGTGGTGAAATCGGGGTACAGAGCAAACCGGGCGAGGGCAGCCGCTTCCGGTTCAGCTTCCTTGCACGACTGGCGCACGCCACAGACCAGATGCCCGCCGTCGATCCACGTGATTGTCGGCCATTGCTCCTGAGCCTTGCGGATGACGCGGACGATCTCGTGCGCGCATTCGCCCAATTGGGGGCCGAGCCGCGTCTCGCGCGCAGCCTCGATGAGATATCCTGGTTGGTCGAGGCTGAGGCCGAACTCACAGCCAGGCCTTCACCGGTGATGGTTGATTTGCGAGAAGGTCTCATAGACGCGGATGGGATTGTGGCAAGCCTGCGGCGGAACGACCCGCGCCACGGCCGGAAGTTCATCGCGCTTGGTTCATCGCCGGACCATTCTGCCGCGGCCTCTTTGTTGCGTTATGCAACGCGCCTGCCCTGGCCGGCGACAAGCGAGACAGTTGCCCGCGCCTGGCGTATAGTCCGCTTCAGTGGAATCGTGGAAGCGCGCGCGCGACAGGCGCGCAGCGCTGATTTACCCGCTTCGGGTCGAAATCTGCGAATTCTCGTGGCTGAAGACAACACGACGAACCAGAAAGTTATCGGCAAGATCCTGGAACGCGCCGGCCATCGTGCCACGATGGCCGAAAACGGGCGTTCAGCCTTGAGCATGATGCGCGACCATCGCTTCGACATTGTGCTGATGGACATCAACATGCCGGAAATGAATGGCGTCGAGGCTACGCGTATCTATCAGGCGGAAACCGAGCCAGG
>PXAW01000623.1 GCA_003567055.1 Hyphomicrobiales bacterium | reverse complement strand
GCCCGCATTGTCACATCAGGAGCGTTCCAGGCCGTTGACAGATTTTCCGCCATATCGGCGAAAGCGCTTGGGTCGACCTCGACTGTCGATGCGATTTCGCGCGGCTGGCGTGCTTCCAGATCTTGCACACGACGTAACGCGATTTCCCAGTTTTTCTCCAACTGCGCGGCAATCAGACGGTTGTCGGGATCACAGGCTGCGTAACGGCGTTCAGCGAGACTGGCTTCGTAACGGGCCTGCTGAAGCTCCAGGTCGAGGATACGGCGTTCATCCTGTTTTCGTTCCCGGTGCATCCGCTCCGCCTCGAACGCTGCCTCGATGGCCAACGGTTCTACCGCGCGCAATAGCTCACGTGCAACAGCCGCATCCACCCGGGGGCCGCCGAAAGTCATGCACCGCGGCAAGCCCATCATCAGATTTGGCTTGTCGCAGCGATAGACAGGTCGGCTTTTCGGGTTCCCGGTATAGGCGACCGCGAGCCGCCGCCCACATCGACCACACGTCATGATGCCGGAGAGCAGCGCCCGACCTCCTCGGCCCGTTTTGACACCATCCGCGCGACTATAGTTGTTCAAGGCCAATTGTTTCTGGTTTTGCTCGTATTCGTCCCAGCTGATGTAACCCTCATGATGATCCTTGATGAAGACGTCCCATGTCCCGGCAGGCTTGCTGTGGCCGTAGCTGCGCCGTGCGCGACCATCGACAATGGAGGTCCGCTTTTCGCTTTTCCCATAAACATAAACACCTGCGTAAAATGGATTCTTGAGCACCGCTATCACGTTACGGTAGCGGATCGGCAACCATTTGAAGTTGACCATACGCCCTTCATCCGAAGGCCGTGGAAAGTGAATTTGATCAGCCGTCATCGACAACAACACCTGGCGCGCGCTGCCAAGCTCCCGGAACCGGGTGAAGATGATACGGATGACCTCCTGCAATCGCAGATCGGGATCAAATCCCAGCCCCACTTCGCGATGCCAGATGTAACCGAACGGGACTGATAGGCGCAGCTCGCCACGCTGTGCCTTCGCTCTGGCGGCATCGAGCATACGTGTCCTGAGAACGCCGAGCTCAAATTCGCTGATACTTCCTTTCATGCCCAAGAGCAGGCGATCATTGGGCTGGCAGGGGTTATACACGCCATCATGATCAATGACGCGTGCCTCAACAAGCCCGCATAATTCCAACAGATGGTGCCAATCCCGGCCATTCCGTGCGAGCCTCGATGCATCTTGGCACAAAACAGCGCCTACCTTGCCCGCGCATAGCCACGCCACCAAACGATCAAAGCCGGGACGTGCCACCGTCCCGCTCGCGGATCGACCGAGATCGTCGTCGATCACCTCGACGTCGATGAAGCCGCGCTGACGTGCAATATCGGCGAGATCGTACTGCCGCCGCTGACTTTCCAGATTGGTCATCACCTGAGACTGCGTCGATTGTCGCACATAGACGACGGCTTTGCGCTGCAGGAGCGGCGCTGGGAGAAGTTCAACGCCGGTCTTCATCGAGATCCTCCACGACCAGGCCGACGGCCTGCATCAGGATCTGGGCAAGCATGATCACGGCCTCCGCCCGCTCCTCGTCCTCCATACCGTCGATCCTGTTGGGTTCGAACATTAGGCTCATCTGCCTTGCCGAATTCGGCGAAGGCGCGTCGTGCTGCTTCATCGACTTCCTCCCTTGCGAATCCATTTCCGCTTGGGGAGTGTGAGGGAGCAGCAGCCGGCATGACCAGCCTCTTGAGATCCGACAGCGCCGCGAGATCGACCTGAGGCTGGCCTGTCCTCATACCGGCGCAGACGATCGGATCAATCATCCAGCCCGGAACCGAGACAACAATCCCAGGCAGGCCCTCCACCTTAAGAAACTGACCAGTCGCCCGCTGCTCGACCAGCCGCACGATGACTTTCCGGCCAAAATAGGGATGCCAGCGATAAAAAACTTCCCGCTCTTCGCCGACATGGGCAGAATGAACGGGCAATAGCCCTGACGAGAAAGAATGCGCTCTTTGCCGGAAACGAAATCGGTGCCGAGAACTGGGCCATGCTCGCCTCACTGGTCGCCACCTGCAAGATGTCCAACATAAACCCGACCGATTATCTGACCGCGACCCTGCAAGCCATCCTCGACGGACATCCCCAGAACCGCATCGAAGAATTGATGCCCTGGAACTTCGCCGAAAAAGCAAGCCTCGCCGCATAGGTGACGCTCGTCGCGCTTACGGCTCAACAACACCGAGGTCAGTAATCTCACGCCGCTGGCCGGCCTGACAGACCTGACGACGCTCAGGCTTGCCAACACATACGTCAGCGATCTCGCGCCGCTGGCGGGCCTGACAAAACTGATGAGGCTTGATCTCGACAACACACAGGCCAGCGATCTCGCGCCGCTGGCCAGACTGACAAATCTGGAGACGCTCTATCTCGACAACACACAGGTCAGCGATCTTGAGCCCTTGGCGGGTCTGAAACAACTAGCATTTCTCGGCCTTCATGGTTCAAAGGTCCGCGATCTAACACCGCTGGCAGGCCTGAAAAATCTCGCGTCACTAAAACTTGACGGCACGCTGGTCGCCGATCTGCGCCCGCTTGTCGGATTGGATCGGCTCGCAGAACAACGCGGTTATAAATTTCCGAGAAACGTTGGCCTCCGCTTCCGCAACACACCTGCCACAGCCCGCGATGGCCATCTAGCCCAACTCGCGAAAATTAAAGACCATAAGGAACGCACCCGCAAAACCCTCGAATATCTCCGCAGCCTGCCGCCGTGGCCCGAGCCCTATACGCCGGAATACACCCCGGATGGCAGCCCGCCGCAGCCGATCGGGGGTGAGGCTGAAGCGGAAGCGGATGAGGTGCTGGTTCCGGCGCCGGTGCGGGCGCCGCTCGAAGTCGAGGTTGTCGATGGCAGGTTGAGGCCGGCGCGGCCCGGGGACGGGCTTGGGGCGGATGCGCATGAGCATGCGCGCCAGGCCTGGCAAGCGCTGCGGGATTTTCTCGCCGATCTCGCTGATATCCGCCCGCGCATCGTCAACCAGATGCCGCAGCTGGAGCGGGCGCTGACGCGGCTGGAGGATGCGCTCGGCGCGGATTACGAGGCCGCCAACCCGATCGCGATGGGGATCAACGGTAACCGCGTCATCGCACAGGCCGGCGCGGCGGGCGAGACCATGGCGGATGCTGATGCCGCAGAATTGCGCGAATTCGCCGCCGCGCTGAGTTTATTTCTGGAGCG
>PXAW01000349.1 GCA_003567055.1 Hyphomicrobiales bacterium | reverse complement strand
GGCCGGCCCGGATCGGCTTGCGGGTCACGCCATCGGGGACGATGCCCTCCCCCTCCAGAACGAGGAAGGCTTCCGTTTCGGCGTGGTTGTGGATGCGCGAAGCCTGACCGGGCGCGACTTCGCAGACCACGGCCCCGGCCGGCGCACCCGCCGGTGCGAAGGGGTGGCAGCGCAGATCGTAGGCCTCGATGTCGTATTCGTAGAATGCGAAGATATCCATGCGCGTTGCCTCGCCATCCGGGGAATGCCGGGTTCAGGTGCCGACATCGGCGAAATGGCGTGCCCCGGCATGTCGGGTCAGGCTTTCGCTGATCTCGCCGGCGCGGATGGCGAGATTCGAGAGCAGGGTCGCCGTGAGCCCGTGGCTGTTTTCGCAATCGCCCTGGATATAGATCCCGGCGCTCAGGCGTGGGTCGGTCGCGACGCGATAGTCGCGCCCGAGCAGCGGCTTGCCCTGGGCATCGGTGCGGAGCAATTCCCGCAAGGCATCGCTGAACAGGCTCTCGGGCGCGACCGGTCTGTATCCGGTGGCGCAGACGAGATAATCCACCCCGAGGCTGCGGTGCTGCGCGCCGGTCGGATCGCTCAGCGTGAGTGCAAGCCCGGCACCGTCATGCGCGGCATGGACGAGGCGCGTCAGGCGCTCCAGATGCAGGCGCTGCCTTCCGGCGACACGGTCCTTGTAGGTTTCGCGATAGAGGGCTGCGATGATCTCCGGATCGGCGACCCCGTAATTCGTATTGGCATGGCGATCCAGAACCTGCGCGCGCAGGTCCTGCGACATGGCGAAGAAGGCATCGACGCTCTCGGTATCGAAGATCTCGTTGACGAAGGCGGAATCGTCTGCAGGCAGAAAACCGAAAGGCGTCATCACCGCATGAACCTGCGCCTGGGGGTCTCGCGTGAGCAGATGCATCACCGTCTCGGCGGCGCTCTGTCCGGCGCCGATGACGGCATAACGCGCGCCCTGGGGCGGGGTGAGGCCTTCGAGGCGGTGCAGCAGATCGCCGGAATGCCAGATCCGGCGATCCGCGACGATCCCCTCCGGCATGCGCGGTTTCAGACCCAGGGCGAGGGAAATGTTGCGTGCGTGGATCTGCCTGACATAGCTGCCGCTGCGGACCTTCACGCTGAGCGCGCTTCCCGGTCCCGCATGATCGGAGACCGGCGCCAGATCGATACCGAGCACCTGCGCATCATAATCCACATGGCCGGCGACATGCCCGGCGCACCAGGCGAGATAATCGTGGAATTCGCGCCGGGTCGGATTGAACTCCCGCAGATTCAGGAAGGCACTGAGCCTGCCGCGATCCTTCAGATAGCAGAGAAAACTGTAGGGGCTGGTGGGATCGCGCTGGGTGACGAGGTCCTTGAGGAAGGAGACCTGCATGGTCGCGTCTTCAAGAAGCATGCCCTCATGCCAGCCGAACCGGGGCTTTCGCTCGAGAAAGCGAAACCGCATCATTTGCGGATCGAGCGCCAGCGCGAGCGCGAGATTGGCGGGGCCGAGACCGATGCCGATAAGATCATGGATTTCTGTTGTCCGTGGCACGCGACAGCTCCTCGCTTCGCAGGTGAACCGGCTGCGACGTTGGTCTTCAATGGTTGCAAAATAGTTTAATACCCGCAAAAAGTGTATCTGCCGTCGAATCAGGTTCTTGCCCGTTGCCCTTGCCCGTTGCAACAGTTTGCGATCGCGCGTCTTCTTCAGTCCTTCTTAACCACCCGTTCACCACAATCGCGCCATGGCTGTCCGACGGGGCTTCCGTTGGGGAGCCGGTCCGTTCGGCGTGATTTCGGGGATGAAGCATGGTCTCGCGTGCGCAGCGCTCGCTCGTCGGCGATTGGTGGTGGACGATCGACCGGTCATTGCTCGCCGCCCTGTGCGGCCTGATGGTGATCGGGCTGGTGATGCTGATGGGTGGCGGGCCGCCGGTCGCCTCGCGGATCGGGCTCTCGACCTTCCATTTCGTCGAGCGGCAGGCGCTGTTCCTGTTGCCGGCGCTGATGGTGCTGGTGACGATCTCCTTCCTCGATGCAAGGCTGATCCGCCGGCTCGCGCTGGTCGCCTATGTCATCGGCATGGCGCTCGTCGTCGCCGCGATCCAGTACGGTCCCGAGATCAAGGGTGCGCATCGCTGGATCTCACTGATGGGGGTGAGCATCCAGCCCTCGGAATTTGTCAAGCCGGCCTTCGTGATCCTCACCGCCTGGGCCTTCTCGGAGGCCGCGCGGCGCCCGGATCTGCCGGCGGTCTGGATCGCCTTCGCGCTCCTGCCGCTGACGATCACGCCGCTGATCCTGCAGCCGGATTTCGGCCAGACCATGCTGATCACCGCCGTCTGGGCGGGAATGTTCTTCATTGCCGGGCTGCACTGGTTCTGGGTGATGGGGCTGGGCGGGGTCGGTGTGATCGGCATCATCGGCGCCTATAACTTCCTGCCGCATGTGCGCGAGCGCATCACCCGCTTCCTCGACAGCGATTCCGGGGATACGTTTCAGGTCGACATGGCGCTGGAATCCTTCGCGCGTGGAGGCTGGCTCGGGCGCGGGCCGGGCGAGGGCACGGTCAAGCGCGTGCTTCCCGATGCTCATACCGACTTCATCTTCGCGGTGACGGCGGAGGAGTTCGGCATTGCGGTCTGCCTCGTCATCGTGATGATCTACGCCTTCATCGTGCTGCGCGGGCTGTTGCTCGCAGGCCGCAACGAGGATGCATTCTCGCGGCTGGCGGTCTCGGGCCTCTTGCTGATGTTCGGGCTTCAGGCCACGATCAACATGATGGTCAATGTCAATCTGCTTCCGGCCAAGGGCATGACGCTGCCCTTCATCTCCTATGGCGGCTCGTCGCTGTTCTCGCTGGCGCTTGCTGCCGGTTTCCTGATCGCCCTGACGCGCAAGCGCCCGCGTTCAAGGCTGCAACCGCGCGCCTATGTGCCGCGTCCCGCCGGAGCCTGACCATGAGTGGCGACAAGCCCCGCGTGATGATCTCCGCCGGCGGCACGGGCGGGCATCTGTTTCCCGCCGAGGCGCTCGCCGGGATCCTGCGCGCGCGCGGCTGCACGATCATGCTGGTGCCCGATAACCGCATCGGGGAACTGGCGGAAAGCTTCCCCGCCGACGCGGTCGTCGCCATCCCCGCCGCGACGCCTTCCGGACGCTCGCCCGTTGCGGCACTCAAGGCGCTGGTGACGCTGGCACGCGGCTTCTTCCGGGCCCGCCGGCTGATCGCGCGGGAG
>PXAW01000548.1 GCA_003567055.1 Hyphomicrobiales bacterium | reverse complement strand
TCGTCAGGAACGGCGTGGCGCGGGCGCTCTCGACGGTGAAGACGACGCGGCGCGTTTCGCCGAGCGGCGCGGTGCCGTGCTCGCCGACACGGGTGGCGAAGATGGCACGCACGGCGGGCTCGTCGAGCGGCTCGGAAGCCTGCCCGCGCGCGAGATCACCGATCTGCGCCACGCTGCCGCCGGCCTGCTGCGCCACCGCCGCGAGATCAGCGCCCGTGCCCAGCTGCGATACCATGTCGGAAGCCATCTCACGCAGGCGCTGCGCGATCTGGTCACTGCGCCAGTCGGCGATCACCTGTTCGCGAACCTCGTCGAGGTCGCGGTTGCGGGCGGGTTCGACGCCGGTGACGTCGAACCAGATATAGCCGCCGTCATCGGTGCGCAGCGCCGCATTGTCGATGCCGATATCCGAATCGAAGATCTCACGTACGAGCGTTTCGGCGCGCGGCAGGTCGAGACGATTGCCCGCCGGGTCGCGCCCCTGTGCGTCCACCGCATCGACGAGGCGCGGCTCGAAGCCCCGCTCACGGGCGATATCCGCCAGAGGCCGGGCCGTGGCGCGCTGGTCCTCGATCTCGTCATAGACGTTGCGCATGCGATCGCGCGCCCGGTCGATCGCGATCTCCTCACGAATCTGATCCTCGACCTGCTCGAAAGGCAATACCCGCCCCTCTTCGATGGTGACGACGCGCACCAGGGAATGACCGAAGCGGCCGGAAACCGGGCCGGAAATCTCCCCCTCCCCGAGCGCGAAAGCCGCATCGCGGATCGCGGGATCGAGGAATGCATCACGCGTCAACAGCCCCATGTTCAGCACATCGTCCGCGACACCGCGCTCACGGGCGAGACCTTCGAAATCGACGTCGCCGATTCCGAGCCGCGACGCCGCATCGGCGGCATCCTGCTCGGCGGTGAAGGGAATGCGCTGAACCTCGCGGCGCTCCGGCGCACCGAAACGGGCTTCGCCCTCGCGCTCATAGACGTTGCGGACCTGCTCGGGCGGCACCGCGGCGGGGTCGGCGAGATCGACGGGATCGATCCGCAGGACGGTGGCTGCGCGGAATTCGGGGGCGCGATAGCGGCCGATATTCTCCTGATGAAACGCGGCGAGCTCATCCTCGGTCGCTGACGGGATCGCCCCGGCATTGGACTCGTCGAGAACCAGGAACCGTGCCTCGCGGCGCTCCGAGCCATAGCGATGTACCGCCTCCATGGCGGCGACGGGCGCGCTGATATCGGCAGCAAGCGCCCCGATGATCTGCTGACGGGCGATCGCGTCGCGCTGCTGGGCGACGTAGCCCTGCTCGCTGAGGCTGTTGGAAAAGAGCAACTGCTGAAAACGCCCCTGGTCGAAATTGCCGGACGCATCCTGGAAGCTCGGGTCATCCATGATCGAACGGGCCACGAGCTGGTCCGATACAGAAATGCCGAGCTGGCGGGCGCGCTCGTCGAGGGTGGCCTCGGTGACCAGATTCGACAGGATCTGACGGTCGAGGCCGAAAGCCCTTGCTTCCGTCGGCGTGATCGGCTGGCCGATCTGAACGCTCAGGCGGCGCACCTGATTCTGATAGCTCTGGCGCGCCATCTCCGCCGTGATCTCGGTCTCACCGACACGGGCGATCGTCGTACTGGCGCCGCCACGGAAGATGTCGCCGATTCCCCAGACCGCGAAGCTGAGGATGAGCAGCGTGAACAGCGCACCGGCGACGACCTTTCCGACCCAGGTGCGGCCGACATTGCGCATATTGCGAAGCATGAGCGTTCCGTCTTCTTCGTTGCATGTGGGCGGGCACGTCCCGCAAGCGCCCGCGATACCGCAGTTTCCCTCACGGGGAAAGGGCGCAACTGCAATCCAGCCCAGAAATATGGCACCTCGCAGGCGGATTGCCGCGACGCGGGGGAACTGCTATTTCCGCTGCGCGTTTTCCGCAAGAGGAGTGGTCACGATGGCGTCAGGGCGAAACCCCAAGCTTGTTGCCGGCAACTGGAAGATGAACGGCGACCGTTCCTTCCTCGACATGGTCGCCGAATTGCGTGTGGGCGCAGCCGGCGGCATCGCCGATACCGACCTCCTGATCTGCCCGCCCGCCACGCTCCTCGCCGATGTGGCGAAGGCCGTCGAAGGCTCCTCGATCAGTGCCGGCGGCCAGGATTGCCATGCGAAGGAAAGCGGCGCCTTCACCGGTGACGTCTCCGCCGAAATGCTCGCCGATTGCGGCGCCACACACGTCATCGTCGGCCATTCCGAGCGCCGCCAGTATCACGCCGAAGACGATACCGTCGTCGCGGCGAAGATGCGTGCCGCCCATCGCGCCGGGCTGGTCGCCATCGCCTGCGTGGGCGAAACCAAGGACGAGCGCGAAGGCGGCAAGGCGCTCGACGTGGTGCGCAAGCAGGTCGAGGCGCTGCTGGACGAGAGCGTGACCGGCGCCAATTCCTGCATCGCCTACGAGCCCGTCTGGGCCATCGGCACCGGGCTGACGCCCACGGTCGAGGATGTCGCGGAAATGCATACGGCCATTCGCGAGACGGTCGCCGCGAAGATCGGCGCGGAAGAAGCGGCGCGGGTGCGCCTGCTCTATGGCGGCTCCGTGAAACCCTCGAACGCCCGAGAATTGATGGCTGTCGCCGATGTCGATGGCGCGCTGGTCGGCGGCGCCTCGCTGAAGGCCAGCGATTTCGGCGCGATCATCGCCGCGCTGGGGCGCGCCTGAGCCGACGCGCCGCCTTCCCACGCCCGGCGAATTCTGCCAAGACAGGCGCCACGGCCAATCCCGGAGGCGCCATGACCGACGACGATTTCACCCCGCGCAAGGCCCGCGCGGCCGACTGGTTCCGCGAGTTGCGCGACCGGATCGTCGCCGCCTTCGAGGCGCTGGAGGATGCGCCCGCCACCGGCCCCACCGCCGACCGCGCCCCCGCCCGGTTCGAGATGCGCACGACCCAGCGCGACGAAGGCCGCGGCGGCGGCGGGTTGATGAGCGTGATGCGCGACGGCCGCGTGTTCGAAAAGGTCGGGGTCAATGTCTCGACCGTGCACGGCACGCTGGGCGAGCGCGCGCAGAAGGCGATGGCCGCGCGCGGCGTGCCCGGAATGGCGGACGACCCGCGCTTCTGGGCCTCGGGCATCAGCCTTGTCGCGCATATGCAGAACCCGCATGTGCCGGCGGTGCACATGAACACCCGCATGTTCTGGACCCCCGGCGCGTCGTGGTTCGGCGGCGGGGCGGACCTAAACCCCTG
>PXAW01000474.1 GCA_003567055.1 Hyphomicrobiales bacterium | reverse complement strand
TTGCAGCTCGCGATAGGCATGGGCGATCTCGACGGTATTCTCCAGCAGATTGTTGATCCAGCCGCTGAACCATGGGTCGAGCCCGCGCGAGAGAATGATCGAGGCGACGAGCGCCACGACGACGACGGGGACTGTGGCAATGGCGGCGAAGATCGTCACGAAACGCAGGTGCAGCCGCGTCCCGGCCACCCCCGCCTTCTTCGCACGATACAGCTTGATACCCTGGCGCGAGACCATGATCAGCAGGAGCGTCGCCAGCACGCCGTTGATCGACAGCATGACGATGGTCACATTGTTGGTCGGCTCCACCGGCGTCAGGCCGGCGAGCACGACGAAGGTCGCGATCGCGGAAAACAGGGCCAGCAGCACGACCGTGAGACCGACCGGGCCAAGACCGTCCGGCCCGCCCGTGCGCCGGGCGCGCGCGCGTCTGTCGATGGCTTCGCTTTGCGTGCTCAAATTCGCCTCGTCCGCGCTGGCCGGCACGAATCGCCCGTCCCGCGCGCTGATGCATGATCACAACAGTGTGGCGAAACTAATACACTGGCTCCGGCCTTCTTGCGAGGGCGAAGTTGCAGGGCGGATGCGCAGCCGAAAGTTCCGCAACTCATCTGCTGGTGCGGATCACCGGCAGGTCGAGATCGCGAACCTTCTTGCGCAATGTGTTGCGATTGAGGCCGAGCAGCTCCGCCGCGCGAATCTGGTTGCCCCGCGTGGCGGCCAGCGCGGCGCCGATCAGCGGCCCTTCGACATCCCGCAGAATCCGGTGATACAGCCCCGGAGGCGGCAGGCCGTCGCGGAATTGTCGGAAATAGGCGTTGAGGTGGCGCTCGACCGAGCCCGCAAGCGTCTCCGGATCACCCGGACCGTCGCTCACCGCGGCCATGCCTGTCTCGATCGGCTTGACGTCGAGTTCGCCATCGATGATCGGCGCGGTGATGGTGTCCTGCGGGTAGAGCGCTGCGAGGCGGCGCACCAGGTTTTCCAGCTCGCGGACATTCCCGGGCCAGCGATAACGCTTGAGCCGATCCATCGCCTCCGCATCGATCTGCTTGCGCGTGAGCCCCTCTTTCTCGATCAGCGAGAAGAAATGCCGCATCAGATCGGGGATGTCCTCGATTCGCTCGCGCAGCGGCGGCAGGCGCAAGGGCACGACGTTGAGCCGGAAGTAGAGATCCTCACGGAACAGGCCCTGCTGGATCGAGATTCGCAGGTCCTTGTTGGTGGCCGCGACGATGCGCACATTGGTGCGGATCGGCGTGCGACCGCCCACGGTCGTATATTCGCCCTGCTGGAGCACGCGCAGCAGGCGTGTCTGCGCCTCCATCGGCATGTCGCCGATCTCGTCGAGAAAGAGCGTGCCGCCCTCTGCCTGCTCGAAACGCCCGGCGCTGCGTTGGGTGGCGCCCGTGAAGGCGCCTTTCTCATGACCGAACAACTCGGATTCGATCAGATCGCGGGGGATCGCCGCCATGTTGACCGCGACGAAGGGGCCCGTGCGCCGCTTGCCGTAATCGTGCAGCGCGCGCGCCACGAGTTCCTTGCCCGTGCCGGATTCGCCCGTGATCATCACGGTCAGATCCGTCGGCATGAGGCGCGCGAGGGCGCGGTAGATCTCCTGCATGGCGGGAGAGCGCCCGATCAGCGGGATGTCCTCGCCCTCGCCCTCCGTCGTCGAGACCTTGCCGCGCGGACGCGACATAGCCCGTCCGACGATCGAGACGAGCTCCTTCAGATCGAAGGGTTTGGGCAGATATTCGTAAGCGCCGCGCTCCGATGCCTTGATCGCGGTCATGAAGGTGTTCTGCGCGCTCATCACGATGATCGGCAGATCGGGCCGCATGCGCTTGATGCGCGGCAGCAGGTCGAAGGCGTTCTCGTCGGGCATCACCACATCGGTGATCACCAGATCGCCATCACCCTGCGACACCCAGCGCCACAGCGTGGCGGCGTTGCCCGTCGAGCGGACTTCATAGCCCGCACGCGAAAGCGCCTGGTTGAGAACCGTGCGGATGGCTGCATCGTCATCGGCGAGGAGAATGTTTCCGCTGGGCATGGGACGGTCTCGATTCCGTTCTACGATTGAGATTGTGCCTGGGGCGCGTACGCCGATGCATCCGTCGCCGTCTTCTCACTGAACATCGGCAACAGGATCCGGAAGGTGGTGCGCCGCGGTGCGGGATCGCATTCGATGATACCTCCATGGTCGCCGACGATCTTGGCTACCAAAGCAAGACCAAGGCCACTTCCGTTCTCCTTCGTCGTGACGAAGGGATCGAACATCTCGGAAACGAACTCGTCGGGAATGCCGGGGCCGTTGTCGCGCACGGCAATCTCTATAGGCAGGCTCACCCGCTCGGAGGAGCCGGGCGTCTGCAGACGCATGCCTGTCCGGAATGCAGTGGAGAGCACGATCTCCCCTTCCAGCGCATCCGGGCCGATCGCCTCTGCCGCATTCTTGAGCAGATTGATGAAAACCTGGACAAGTTGATCACGCGATCCGTAGATCGGCGGCAGCGACGGATCGTAGTTTTCGACGATGCGCACATGGCGCGCGAAGCCCGATTGCACCAGCCGCTTCACGTGATCGAGCACGGCGTGGATGTTGATCGGCCCGCGATCGGCACCGGGCGCGGCCTCACCGAACAGTTCCACCCGCTCGACCAGCTTGACGATACGATCGGCCTCGTCACAGATCAGCCGGGTCAGCAGCCGGTCGTCTTCATTGGCGGATTGCTCGAGCAGTTGCGCGGCACCGCGAATCCCCGAGAGCGGGTTCTTGATCTCATGCGCGAGCATGGCGCCGAGCGCCGTGACCGAACGCGCGGCGCTGCGATGGGTCAGCTGGCGGTTCATCTTGTCGGCGATGGTGCGCTCCTGCAGCATCAGCACGACCATACCGCCCTCGTCACCCAAAGGCGTGGCGAAGGCATCGACGATCCGCTCCATCCCCAGACGCGGCCCGCCGACATCGACGCGGTACTCGTTGACGCTCGACCCGCGCAGACGCACCTCGTCGACCAGCGCGAGTACGGGGGAGCCGAATGGCATGTAATCGCTGAGTTTCTTGCGTTCGAGCACCCGCTGGCTGCTCTCGAGGAATGCCTCCGCAGCCGCATTGACCCGCAGGATTTCGTTATCCGGCCCGATGGTCAATACCGGGAGCGGCAGGGCGTTCATCATCGCCTCTGGTGTCGGCAGGCTCATGCGGCGGCTCCGATGGTCTCGGGGGCGTTCGCAATCGAACG
>PXAW01000469.1 GCA_003567055.1 Hyphomicrobiales bacterium | reverse complement strand
GTGGCTGATCCACCTCCTCTGCGGCGCCGTGATCGGGCTGCGGGCGGGTTTCGAACTGCGTGACGACGTGCCGTGAGCACTGCGTCATCCTGCCGCACAGGATTTTTTCCACGTGAGCGGATGAAACCGCTGCACCGCCCGTTTGTGATCGATATTCGAGATGTGCAGAGGAGGAGAGGCGGTGTCGCGGCAGGATTTGAGTGAGCAGATCACCGGGCATGTCACCAGTTTGCGGCGTTACGCCATGGTGCTGACGCGCAAACCGGACGAGGCCGAGGATCTCGTCCAGGATTGTCTGACCCGCGCCATCGCGGCAGCCGATCGCTGGCAGCCCGACAGCGATCTGCGCGCCTGGCTGTTTCGCATCATGCACAACGTCTTCATCGACAATGTGCGCAAGAAGCGCGTGCGCGACGCTGCCCAATCGGCCATTGCCGAGCCGGCGGAGCCGCCGGCCCAGCCCGTCAGGGTGGAACTGCGCCAGGTGCTCGATGCACTGCATGCGCTCCCCGAGCATTATCGCGAGCCGATCGTGCTCGTGGCCATCAACGAGATGAGCTATGCGGATGCCGCGCGCGTCGTCGATGTGCCGCTGGGCACCTTCATGTCCCGGCTGGCGCGCGGACGCGAGGCGCTGCGGCGCGTCGTGGGAGGCCGCAAGGGCCCTCATCTCCGGCTGGTTTCCTGAGGAGGATCAAGACGATGATCGATACGACCCGCAACGACGAGGTGACCGACGACGATATCCAGCGCATCGTCGACGGCACGCTAGACCCTGAACGTCACGCCGAGATCGTCGCCCGCATCGCGCAGGATCCCGAGCGCCTCGAGCGCGTCGAGAGCATGATCGCGCATAATGCGGCGCTGAAGGAGGCCGCCGCCGCTCTGGCCCCTTACGAGGATGATCCGGCCGAAACCGATCCCCGCACGCGGGAACTGACCGAAGCCCTCACGGCGCGGCTCGAAGCCGGTATCGCCGCGCGGCAGAGCTGGCGCGCGCGCCTTCCCGCCTACACGCGCAACGCCGCCGCCGCCGCGATTCTGGTCGCAGCGGGCTGGTTCGGCCATTCCGCCCATGATTACGCCAATGCCCCCTATCCCGGCTATGTGGCCGATGCGGCGGGGGCGCATCTGGTCTTCGCCGAAGACCAGCAATATCCGACGGAGTTTTCAGCCGAGACGCTGAATCTGGCTTCCGGCTGGTTTGCCGAGAAGCTCGGCCGTGACGTGCCGCCGCCACAGCTCGATGCGGTCGGCCTGAAACTGGTCGGCGCCCGGCTGCTCGGCAGCAAGGACGGGCCGCTGGCGCAGTATATCTACGAGGATGACGCAGGCGAGCGGCTTTCCCTCGTGGTCAAGGCGGCCGCGACGGACAGGCCGCGTGCGCCCGCCTACCGGACCCTGCCACAGGGCCGCGCCAGCTACTGGCGTGACGGCGGTTTCGAATATGCGCTGATCTCGCGTTACGCGGATCAGAGCCTGCACGGCTCGATCACCGAAGTCAGCCGCGCGCTTCTCGCACGGCGCATCTGATCGCCACCCACAGGGCGGGCCGGGTCCGCAATGACCGGTCCGCTCACGGTCCCAGCCGCGCTCACGGCAAGGCCGCGACCACACCGTCGATGACGAACTGGATGGCGAGCGCGGCGAGGATCACGCCGAGCAGGCGGGTGAGCACGATATTGCCCATCTCGCCGATCAGCCGCGAAACACGCTCTGCGGCAATGAAAGTGCCGAAGCAGATCGCCACCCCGAGCGTGATCACACCGGCGAGCCCGAGTGCATTGGGCAGATCACCCTGCACCCGGCCCGCGAGCAGGATCGTCGCCGTGATGGCGCCGGGCCCGGCCAGAAGCGGGATGGCCAGGGGAAAGGCGGCGAGGTGTTTCTCCGCATCCGGCTGACTGGCACCGCGCGCCGCCGTGCGTTGCTTGCGCTTGGCGCGCAATTCGAAGGTCATCTCGAAGGCGATGTAAAACAGGAGCAACCCGCCCGCGATGCGAAAAGCCGGCAGACCGATCCCGAGCGCATCGAGCAGGAATTGCCCGCCCAGACCGAAAAAGGTGAGGATCGCCAGCGCGATCAGGCAGGCGCGCGCCGCGATCCGCCGCCGCTGCCCCGCATCCATCCCCGCCGTCAGCGAGATGAAGATCGGTGCGAGCCCGAGCGGATCGAGCGTGACCAGCATGGTGACGAGCGCCGTCCAGAGAAAACCGAAATCCAAGGCGCGCCTCCCCGTCACCCGTCATGAATCGCCCCGACCATAACGCCGCCCTCGCGCAGGGGAAACCCGCCATATCTCCGGTCCATCCGCGCGATCCTCAGGGCCGGAACCCCTCGAAGACGATCTGGTCGGCATGCGCGCGCACAGCCGCTGCCTGATCGGGGCTGCGTATCGTCCAGGTCAGGATCGGCATGGCGCGAAGGCTGCGGCAGAGGAACGGCGCGGCGTGGGGCAGATCTGCCGCCTTCCACGAGACGAAATCGGGCCGGGTTTCATCGAAATGAAGGAGATTGGCCCGCGCACGGCATGCATCCGGCGTTGCGCCCGCGCCATCCGGCGGCCCATTGCCGGCGCCATCCGCCACGATCCCCCGCAGGATTTGCGGCGCGTCCCGGCGCAGCCATGCCAGCACCTGCGGATCGAAGGATTTCACGCAGACGGGCCCGGCATAATCGCGCAGGATATCGAGGCACCGCCTGGTGAGCGCGGGATTGCCGTCGAAGCGGCTCTTGACCTCGATGACCAGCGGCACCCGCCCGGCGACAAGGGCGAGGAAATCGGCCAGACGCGGGATGTTCGCGTTTGCGGGGGCATCCCGCAGGCTCAGGGTGTCGAGCATGGCGGCGGGCATCGCGCAGAACGCGCCGGGCCGTCCGGTGAGGCGTTCGAGATCGTGATCATGGAAGACGAAAGCCTCGCCATCCGCCGAATCCTGCACGTCGCATTCGATTGCGTATCCGCCGTCAATCGCGGCGCGGGCGGCATCCACGCTGTTTTCGATCACACCGGCACTGCGATCATGCAGGCCGCGATGGGCGATCGGGCAGCTCGTCAGCCAGGGTGCCATGGCGGGCGGCGGCAGAGGGCAGGACAAAGGGGGCGACAAAGGGGACGACAAAGGGGACGACAAAGGGGACGGCATCATCAATGACCCTCACGGCAGATGGGCCGCGACCGTAAACGCAGCAGCATCACGATACGATGACGGGCGGGATGTACAAAACCGATCCGCCGCATTTGACTTCG
>PXAW01000581.1 GCA_003567055.1 Hyphomicrobiales bacterium | reverse complement strand
TGCCGGCGAGCACTTCCTTGATCTCGTTGAGCGACTTGCGGCCGAAATTCGGCGTGCGCAGCATCTCGGCTTCCGATTTCTGGATCAGATCGCCGATATAGACGATGTTGTCGTTCTTCAGGCAGTTTGCCGAACGCACCGACAGTTCCAGCTCGTCGACCTTCTTGAGCAGGGCCGGCGGGAACGGAAGCTGCGGCGAGGAGGCAGCGGCCTCTTCCTTGTGCGGCTCTTCGAAATTGACGAAGACCGCGAGCTGGTCCTGGATGATGCGCGCCGCGTAGGCGAGCGCATCTTCCGGCGACACGGCACCGTTGGTCTCGACCGTCATGGTCAGCTTGTCATAGTCGAGGATCTGGCCTTCGCGGGTGTTTTCCACGCGATAGGAGACCTTGCGCACCGGGCTGTAGAGCGAATCGACCGGGATCAGCCCGATCGGCGCATCTTCAGGACGGTTGCGATCGGCGGGGACGTAGCCCTTGCCGGTATCGACGGTGAATTCCATGCGGATCTCGGCGCCCTCGTCGAGGGTGCACAGCACGAGCTCCGGATTGAGGATCTCGACATCGCCGACCGTGTTGATGTCACCGGCGGTGACCGTGCCCGGACCGGTCTTGCGCAGGGTCATGCGCTTGGGCCCGTCACCCTCCATGCGGATGGCGATGGCCTTGATGTTGAGCACGATGTCGGTGACGTCCTCGCGGACGCCCGGAATCGAGGAGAATTCATGCAGGACGCCGTCGATCTGCACGGCGCTGACGGCCGCGCCCTGGAGCGACGACAGCAGCACGCGACGCAGGGCATTGCCGAAGGTCATGCCGAAGCCGCGCTCCAGCGGTTCGGCCACGACGGTGGCGACGCGCCGGGGATCGAAGCCGGGCGAGACTTCGAGCTTGTTCGGCTTGATCAGCTCTTGCCAGTTCTTTTGGATCACGACCACACCTCTCGTGAGACGGGTGAAGGGCGACATGCGCGCACGCCGCCCCGAAAACGAAACGACGCGCCGGAAGGCTCCGGCGCGCGATCGGGCGTCAGACGCGGCGACGCTTGCGCGGGCGGCAGCCGTTATGCGGAATCGGCGTCACGTCGCGGATCGAGGTGACGGTGAACCCGGCGGCCTGCAGCGCACGCAGGGCCGATTCGCGGCCCGAACCGGGACCGGACACCTCGACCTCGAGGGTACGCATACCGTGCTCGGCCGCCTTGCGACCGGCATCTTCCGCAGCCATCTGCGCGGCATAGGGGGTCGACTTGCGCGACCCCTTGAAGCCCATCATGCCGGCGGAGGACCACGAGATCGTGTTGCCCTGCGCATCGGTGATGGTGATCATGGTGTTGTTGAACGAAGCGTTCACATGCGCGACGCCCGAAACGATGTTCTTGCGTTCGCGGCGGCGTACGCGGGTGGTATCCTTGGCCATGTGTCGATCTGTCCTTCTGGCGCGCCCGTAATCCCAGGCGCTCGGGAGAATGCCGGCCGGTCATGCCCGGCGCGGCGCCTTGCTCACAGGAGCGGGTTACTTCTTCTTGCCGGCGATCGGCTTCGCCTTGCCCTTGCGGGTGCGGGCGTTTGTATGAGTGCGCTGACCGCGGACCGGCAGATTGCGGCGATGGCGCAGACCGCGATAGACGCCGAGATCCATCAGACGCTTGATGTTCATCGACACTTCGCGGCGCAGATCACCTTCCACGATATAATCGCGGTCGATCGTCTCGCGAATAACCAGCACTTCCTGATCGGTAAGTTGGTTCACGCGGCGCTCGGCGGGGACAGACGCCTTGGCGCAGATCTCCTCGGCCTTCTTGGCGCCGATACCGTGAATGTATTGCAGCGCGATGACGACGCGCTTGTTTGTCGGAATGTTGACGCCTGCGATGCGGGCCACTGCACTTCTCCATGTCGGCTGCCCTGAAGGCAGCGGGTTCGTTATGCGCGCGTCCGGTGGAGGCCGGCCCCTGCGCGCTGTTTGCTTTGCTTCGCGATGGCGCCGGACCGTTACCGGAGCGGCGCAACACGCGAAAACCCGTCGGCTATCTGGCAGCCTGACGGGTACCTGCGTCCTGATGCTGGGAGATGGCCGCATAACGCTGAATGCGACCAAGGTCAAGCCATATCAGGAAACTTTTTCCAAAATCGCGAAAACCTCTGCGGTGACCACGTCGATCGGCTTCATGCCATCCACCTCGCGCAGGAGGCCGGTTTCCTTGTAATGGCCGGAGAGCGGCGCAGTCTGCTCCTTGTAGGCTTCGAGACGGGTCTTGAAGACTTCCGGATTGTCGTCCTTGCGTACCGGCTCGCCGCGCTCCTGCGTCTCGCGGGCGCGCGTGGCGATACGATCGAGCAGGATGCCCTCGTCGACGACGAATTCCAGCACGATGTCCAGCGGCTGCCCCTTGCCCTTGAGCATGGTGTCGAGCGCCTCCGCCTGGGCTACGGTGCGCGGGAAACCATCCAGGATGAAGCCGTTGGCCGCGTCCGCCTCCTCGATCCGGTCGGCCACGATCCCGACGACGATCTCGTCGGAAACGAGCGCCCCGGCATCCATGGCCGCCTTGGCCTTCAGCCCCACGGGGGTCTGCGCGGCCACGGCGGCGCGCAGCATGTCCCCGGTGGACAATTGCGGGATGGCGTAGCGCTCGGCGATGCGCACCGACTGGGTGCCCTTCCCGGCCCCGGGCGGACCCAACAGAATCATTCGCATAAAAACCCCCTCGACTATCTCTTCCCTGGTGGCGCCGCGATCAGCGATTGCGACGCGCGCCCTTGAGCTTGGCCTTCTTCACCAGGCCTTCATACTGATGCGCCATCAGATGCCCGTGAACCTGCGCCACCGTATCCATCGTGACGGTCACGACGATCAGCAGCGACGTTCCCCCAAGATAGAATGGCAAGGCGGCATAGGAAATTAGAAATTCGGGTATCAGGCAAACCACTGCCAGATAGGCGGCACCGATCACCGTGACGCGGGTGAGAACGTAGTCGATGTAATCAGCCGTGCGCTCTCCCGGGCGGATACCCGGAATGAAGCCGCCGTGCTTCTTCAGATTGTCCGCCGTCTCCGACGGATTGAAGACGATCGCCGTGTAGAAGAAGGCGAAGAAGATGATCATGCTCGCATAGAGGATCATGAAGAGCGGGCGACCGTGGCCGAGATAGATCGCGATCGTGGCCATGATGCCGTCTCCGCCTTCAGCGGCGGCGAAGCTCGCCACCGTGGTGGGCAGGAGCAGCAGCGACGAGGCGAAGATCGGCGG
>PXAW01000614.1 GCA_003567055.1 Hyphomicrobiales bacterium | reverse complement strand
TCATCGCATTTCTCGACGAGGAACTGGTCCACGAGGACGCTGTCGCGCCGGCACCATCGGTGGCGCTCCAGCATGAGGACGCGTTCGGGTCCGTGATGGCCTGAACGTGCAGCCGATCAGGGGAGACGACAACAAGAAAGCGGGGAGGGGGCACCATGAACAAGCTCGGCAACAGTTTCGCGCCGGATCCGGCGCAGGCATCCGGCAGCCAGGAGGCGGTGATGAGCGCGCTCGAGCAGGATATCCGGCTACGCGTGGCCGAACTCCGCGCGCTCGCCGACGGTGCATCGTCAGCCGGCCCCGCAGAGGCTGTGGCAGAGGCTGCGCCTGAACAGATGCGTCATGAGCAGATGCGTCATGAACAGATGCGTGGCGAAGTCCCGATTCCGCCCGACCGCCATCACGACAATATCCGCGAATTGCCGCTCAAGCGCGACGCCTCGGGCGGCGACAAGCCGCCTCCGCCGAAGGAGACCGGCGGTGGAGGTGGTGGCGGCGGCGGCACGCCGAAGCTGGAGAGCCGGCGCGAGGGCGGAGACTTCCGCGATATCCTCGGGCGCGGCCTCGCCGGGGTGCGCCGCAATCTCTGGGTCGTCGTCGTCTTCTCCTTCTTCGTGAACATCCTCGTTCTCTCGATCCCGATCTATCTCTTCCAGATTTCCGACCGGGTTCTGTCGAGCCGCAGCACCGACACGCTGGTCATGCTCACCGCGATCGTCGTCGCCGCGCTGCTCGCCCATGTCGTCCTCGACATGATCCGCCGCTTCATGCTGATGCGGGTGGCGGTCGATTTCGAAAGCCGGCTCGGTTCACCGGTGCTGGCCTCGGCGGCGAAGGCGGCGCAGGGCGGCTCGATCCGCGAGTTCCAGGTGCTGCCGGATCTCCAGCAGATCCGCTCCTTCCTCACCGGCGGCGTGCTGCTCAACATCCTCGATGCCCCGGTCGCGCCGATCTATCTGCTGGTGATCTTCCTGATCCACCCCGATCTCGGCATGATCGTCGCCGCGACGGGTCTCGCGCTGCTCGCCGTGGCCGGCCTCAACCAGAAGCTGACGGCCCTGAGCTTCGCGCGCGCCAACGCCTTTGCCGGGCGCGCCAATCTCCAGGCGGATTCGATGGCGCGCAACGCCCAGGTGATCAATGCCATGGGCATGATCCCGGAAGGCGTGGGGCTGTGGGGGCGCGATACCGCCGAATCCCTGCGCTCCCAGGTCTCGGCCCAGGATCGCAACATCGCCATGACGGGCCTGTCGAAATTCGTGCGGCTTTGCACCCAGGTCGCGATCCTGGGCTGGGGCGCCTTCCTCGCCTTGCAGGACCAGCTCACCGGCGGCATGGTGATCGCGGCCTCCATCATCGCCTCGCGCGCTCTCTCCCCCGTGGAGGGGACGATCGAGGGCTGGCGCCATCTGGTACAGGCGCGCTCCGCCTTCCAGCGCATCCGCTCGCTCCTGCACACGACGCCGCTGAACCAGCCGCGCCTGCGCCTTCCCGATCCGAAAGGCCGGCTCGATGTCGAGCGCGTGCTCTACGTGCCGCCGCCCAACAAGCAGGTGATCCTCAACGGCGTGAGCTTCTCGCTGGAGCCCGGGGAGACGCTCGCGGTGGTGGGATCGTCCGGCGCGGGAAAATCGACGCTGGGGCGCATGCTCGTCGGCGCGATCACGCCGACGGCGGGCTCGGTGCGACTCGATGCGATGGATCTGCGCAACTGGGATCCGCGCCAGTTCGGCGAGAGCGTCGGCTATCTGCCGCAGGACGTGCAGCTGTTTCCCGCCACCATCAAGGCCAATATCGCGCGCATGCGCACCGATGCCGATGATGCCGCGATCTTCGCTGCCGCCGAGCTCGCCGATGTGCACGAGATGATCTCCGGCTTCTCGCAGGGCTACGAAACGCTCGTCTCGATCGACGGATCGCCGCTCTCGGGCGGGCAGAAGCAGCGCATCGGCCTCGCCCGCGCCTTCTTCGGCAATCCGCGCCTCGTCATCCTGGACGAGCCCAATTCCAACCTGGACACGCCCGGCGAGATGGCGCTCGCGCGCGCTCTGGGGCGTGCCAAGGAGCGCGGCATCACCGTGATCGCCATCACCCAGCGCCCTGCGCTCCTGCGCAGCGTCGACAAGATCCTCGTCCTGCGCAACGGCGCCGTCGAGGCGCTGGGGCCGCGCGACGAGATCCTGCGCCGGCTCTCCACCACGAAACCCAGCGCCCCGCGCCCGGATCCGGGTGGCAAGCCGGATGATCAGGGCAAGAACGACAAACGGCCGGATAGCGGCCCGCAACCGGGAGAATGAACCATGATGGACGATTGGAGCGCCGATATTCCCCGCAGCACGCGCGGCGCGATCTTCTACGGGATTGCGGTGATCGCGGTTTTCGTCTCCGTCTTCGGCATCTGGGGCATCGCCGCGCCGATCGCCGGCGCCGTCGTCTCCACCGGTTATTTCGTCGCCTCGGGCCAGAACAAGATCATGCAGCATCTCGAAGGCGGGGTGATCGCGGAGATCCTGGTGATGGAGGGCGATCTGGTGAGCCGCGGGCAGGAAATCATCACCCTCGACCAGACCGCGGCGGCGGCGGAGTTGCGGCGGCTCGATCTGCGCGCGGCGCGCCTTGCAGCCATCGAGGCGCGGCTCGATGCCGAGATCGCCGGTGCAACGCACGTCACCTTCCCCGAAACGCTGCTCGCGGAAGCGCAGACGGATCCCGATACCGCCGAGATCATCGCGGCACAGACGGAGACCTTCGAGGCCCGCCGCCGGCATGTGGAGAGCGAGATATCGACGCTCTCCTCCGGTATCGACGGGCTCAACGAGCGCATCATGGGTGCGCAGGCGCAGCGCTCCGCGATCGAGCGGCAGATCGCCATCATTGCCGAGGAACTGGAGGGCAAGGAGAAGCTCCTCAGCGACGGCTTCGTGCGCCGCCCGGAAGTGCTCGCCCTGCGTCGCGCGCAGGCGGGCCTTGATGGCGAGGTCGGGCGGCTGGTGGGTGACATGGGCGACTCGCGCGAGCGCATCGCCCGCATCAACGAACAGATCCTCTCCGTGCAAAATGCCGCAGCCAAGGTCGCGGTGGAGCAATCGCAGGAGGTCAAGGCGGAACTGAAGGACGTGCGCGAGCGCCGGCGCGCCGCCGCGAACATGGTCGAACGCAGCGCGATCGTCGCTCCGGAGGACGGCATCATCGTCAAGATGCGCTATCACACGCCCGGCGGCGTGATCGAGGCCGGGAGCCCGGTCGCGGAAATC
>PXAW01000359.1 GCA_003567055.1 Hyphomicrobiales bacterium | reverse complement strand
CGGCAGCCCCGATCCCCGCCGTCAGCTCTCTTATCGCCCTTCCTTGATGATGCGCGAGAGGACGCGGGCGGTGTAGTCGACCATGGGGACGATCCGGGCGTAGTTCAGGCGCGTCGGGCCGATGACGCCGAGGACGCCGACGAGTTTCTGCTGCGGATCGTGGAAGGGGGCTGCGATCAGGGAGGAGCCGGAGAGCGAGAACAGCTTGTTCTCGGAGCCGATGAAGATGCGCACGCCCTCACCGTGTTCGGTGCGGGTGAGCAGCTCGACGACATCGGTCTGGGTTTCCAGATCATCGAAGAGGAGGCGGATGCGTTCGAGATCCTCGATCGCCTTCAGATCCTCCAGCAGATTGGCCTGGCCGCGCACGATCAGGTGGCGCGCCTCGCCGCTCTGGGCCGGCATGGCGACGCCGGCCTCGATCAGCCGGGCGGTGAGCGCATCGAGCTCCTGCTCCATGGTCTCGCGCATGGCCTGGGCTTCATGCTTGATATCGCCCAAAGTCTTGCCGCGAATGCGGGCATTGAGGAAATTGCCCGCCTCCACCAGCGCCGAGGCCGGCAGGCCGGGCGGCAGATCGAGCAGGCGATTTTCCACCGAGCCATCCTCCGAGACGAGGACGACGAGGGCGCGCGCCGGATCGAGGCGCACGAATTCGATATGCTTGAGCGGCGCATCCTGCTTCGTCGTCGCCACCACGCCCGCCCCGCGCGACAGGCCCGAGAGCATGGCGGAAGCCTGGGCGAGCGCGCCCTCGAAATTCTGCTCCATCGCCGCGGCCCGCATCTCCACCTCGATGCGCTCGCGCTCCGCCCGGTCGAGATCGCCGATCTCGAGCATGGCATCGACGAAGAAGCGCAGGCCGCTCTCCGTGGGCAGGCGCCCGGCGCTGGTATGCGGGGCGTAGATCAGCCCGGCATGTTCGAGATCCGCCATGACGTTGCGCACGCTCGCCGGCGAGAGCGAGACCGAGAGCAGCCGCGAGATGTTGCGCGAGCCGAGCGGTTCGCCCGAGGCGAGATAATTCTCGACGATCTGCCGGAATATCTCGCGCGAACGCTCGTTGAGATCGCTCAGCGTCTGGGCCCGCGCGGCGCTGGCGCGGGAAGCGTCGTTTTCATTGGCCATGATCCGTGCCGATACCCTGCAAGCGAAAAAGCGAAATGCCCAAACAGCTTACACCGCACCGCCGAACGCGCCAACACTTCCGGGAGCATTGCGCGATGCGCGATCAGCCCGCCTGCGCCGCGCGGGCATCGCGGATCAGCTTCCACAGAACCTGCGGCGTCGCCGGCATGTTCACATGGTCGATCCCGAGCGGACGAACGGCATCGACGATGGCGTTCATGATCGCCGGCAGCGAACCCGCGCAGCCCGCCTCTCCGCAGCCCTTGGCCCCGAGCAGGTTGGTGGTGGCCGGTACGGGATGGCTGTCGAAATCGAAGAACGGCACGTCCTCGGCGCGCGGCAGGGCGTAATCCATGAAGGAGCCGGTGACGAACTGGCCGCTCTCGTCATAGACGACGCGCTCCATCACCGCCTGGCCGAATCCCTGCACGATCCCGCCATGCAGCTGGCCCGTGACCAGCATCGGATTGACGATGGTGCCGAAATCATTGACCGCGACATAGCGGTCGATGCGCACCATCCCGGTCTCCGGATCGATCTCGATCTCGGCCACATGGCAACCATTGGGATAGGCCGAGGGCGCGCTCTCATGCACATGGCTGACATCGAGGCTGTCGGGCACGTCCTCGGGGAGCGCCATGCCCTCGCGCAGCTTCGCGGCCAGCTCCATGATGCCGATCGTGCGGTCGGTGCCGACAATGGCGAAGCCGCCATCGGCAAATTCGATATCGGCTGCAGCCGCTTCGAGCACATGGGCGGCGATGGCGCGGCCCTTCTCGATCACCTTGTCGCTTGCCTCGAGGATGGCGGCGCCGCTGGCCATGATCGATTTCGACCCGCCGGTGCCGCCGCCGGCGATCAGCTCGTCGCTGTCGCCCTGGAGCAGGTTGATCTTGTCGAAGGGCACGCCGAGCCGGCTGGTCAGCACCTGGGCGAAGGCGGAGGCGTGGCCCTGGCCGTAATCGAGCGTGCCGGTGATGATCGTCACCGTCCCGTCCTTCTCGAAGCGGATGCCGCCCATCTCGTTGACCGGCGGCGCCGTGACCTCGAGATACTGGCCGATGCCGATGCCGCGCAGCATGCCGCGCTTCTCGCTCGCGCGCCGGCGCTTGCGAAAACCCTTCCAGTCGGCGGCATCGAGAGCCTTGTCGAGCAGCGCCGTGAACTCGCCGCTGTCATAGAGCGTCTCCGCCGGCGTCGCATAGGGCATCTGCGAGGGCTTGATATGGTTGCGCCGGCGCAGGGTGACGCGGTCGATCCCCATCTCGGCGGCAGCCGTATCGATCAGCCGCTCCATGACGTAATTCGCATCCGGGCGCCCGGCCCCGCGATAGGGACCCATCGGCGAGGTATTGGTGAGCACCGCCGCGACATCCACCTCGACGAGTTTGGTACGATAGACGCTGACCACGTTCTTGGCGAGGTTGAGCGTCGAGAACATCGGCGAGACATGGCAGAGATAGGCGCCCATATCGGCAAAACCCTCGAGCTTCACCGCCAGAAACCGCCCCTTCTCGTCGAGCGCCAGCGAAGCCTCCAGCTCGATGGCGCGGCCATGCGTGTCGGAGACGAAGCTCTCCGAGCGCGTATCGGTCCATTTCACCGGGCGTCCGAGCGCGCGCGCGGCGTGCAGCAGGCCGACATATTCCGGATAGACCGCCGATTTCATCCCGAACGACCCGCCGACATGGCGCGTGCGGATGCGCAGCTTGTCGGTCTCGACACCCAGCACCTGCTTGGCGAGCAGCGCGCGCATGCCGAACACGCCCTGGCTGCCCATATGCATGGTCCAGCGCCCGCCATCCGCATCGTATTCCGCGATCGCCGAACGCGGCTCCATTGCGGCCACGATGACGCGGTTGGAGACGATCGGGAGCCGGGTGACGTGTGCGGCGTCACTGAACGCCTTGCCCACCGCATCCGCATCACCGAAATGGAAATCGACGACGCGGTTTTGTGGAATGTCGTCATAGATCTGCGGCGCATCGGGGTTCATCGCCTGCGAGGGTTCGACCACGGCATCGATGGGATCGATATCGACTTCGACCGCCTCAACCGCATCGCGCGCCTGTTCCGGCGTATTCGCCACCACCATGGCGATGGGATCGCCGATATAGCGCACCTTGTCG
>PXAW01000471.1 GCA_003567055.1 Hyphomicrobiales bacterium | reverse complement strand
TTCTGCGGGCAACAATGCCGCAGGCAGGAACGCCGCGAACCCGCCGCCGGCCGCACCGGTCGAGCCCCCCGATCCGCCCGAGCCGCGCCTCCCCTATCGCGCCTTCCTGCGGCGTGCGGGCTGAGCGCGGCCCCGGTACGGGGCGCTCCCGCCATCGATGAAAGGAATATGCGCAACCCATGCACATCCTGCTGGTCTATTCCCACCCCTGCGAGGAGAGCTACGGCGCTGCCCTGCGCGATCGGGCCGTCGAGAGCCTGAAACAGGCCGGCCACAGCGTCGATCTTCTCGATCTCTATGCCGAGGGCTTCAACCCCGTGCTCGATGCCGATGAGCGGCGCGGCTATCACACGCCCGGCGAGAACGAGAAACCGATCGCCGATCATCTCGCCCGGCTGCGCAAGGCCGAGGGGCTGGTCTTCGTCTACCCCACCTGGTGGTACGGCCCGCCCGCCATGCTCAAGGGCTGGATCGACCGCGTCTTCATCCCCCATGCCACTTTCAGGATGCCCGAGCGCGGCAAGCCGATCGCCCGCGTGATGACCCATATCCGCGTCGTCGGCGCGATCTCGACGCTGGGCTCGCCGCTCTGGTGGTGGTGGCTGATGGGCATGCCGGGCCGGCGCATGCTGCTGACGGGGATCTCGGTCCTGTGCTCACCGAAGGTCCGCACCTTCTGGCTCGGCCTCCACCGCATGGATTCCACCAGCCGCGAAGAGCGCACCCGTTTCCTCGACAAGGTCGGCACCCGCCTCGCCCGTCTGCGCTGAGGGGTGCGGCCTTTTCCTTTGCCATGACGGCACTCATTCTGCGCGGACGAGGCCCTGTGCCGACGGTCGACGGCGAGCTCGTCTATTCGGTGCACCGCGATGCTACCGGTCAGGACCGCATCCTGCACCACGCGCCACCCGACGACATGCCGGACTTGCTCCCGCCGGAGCGATGGGGATGTGGGTGTGATGCAGCGCAATTTCCCTCCATCAGGGGAGGGACAAAGGGTGGGGGGAACCCGGCCTCCGAAACCCGCACCGCTGACCATTTGCATCAACGACTCTCCCGACCCGCATTCCCTCCCCGCTGGGGAGGGAGGCCCGGGCGAAGGCTTCGTGAAGTGCGCACGTCACGCGACGCACGCCCTGCCGGACGGCTCACCAGCCCAGCGCGCAGCCGTCCTTGCGGGGATCGGAGGCGCCGGTCAGGGTGCCCGTCTCATGGTCGATCCCGATCGCCTGGGCGCCGCCCAGCGGCGCGTCGAGGACGGTGACGGCGCAGCCGTTTGCAGCGAGATGATCCGCCACGCCGGAATCGATGCCGGTCTCGACCTGCGTCTCGCCCTGATAGGCGAAGGCGCGCGGGGCGTCGATCGCCTCCTGCAACGGCATGCCTTCCTCATAGAGCCGCATCATCAGATGCGCATGCCCGCCGGACTGGTACTGCCCGCCCATCACGCCGAAAGGCAGGACCGGCTTGTCGCCCTGCATGACGAGGCCGGGGATGATCGTATGCATCGGGCGCTTGCCGGGTTCGAGCCGGTTGGGATGATCGGCCTCGAGGCTGAAGCTCGCGCCCCGGCAATGCAGCATCACGCCGCTCTTGGGCGCCAGCAGCGTCGAGCCGAAGGGGTGGAAGATGGAATTGATGAAGGAGACGACGAGCCCGTCCGGATCGACCACGGAGAGGCAGATCGTATCGGTCTCCCAGGGAGCGGGACCGAGCCTGCGCCCGGCATGGGCCGCGCGCGCGTCCGGCGCCGGGCGCATCGCCTCGCGGCGCACGAAATCGATGGCCGCCTGCCCGAGGAAATCGTCCACCCCGATCTGCATGAAGGCGGGATCGGTGATGGCGCGATCGCGCAGGAAATAGGCCGCACGGGTGGCTTCGAGATAGAGCCGCATGCGCTCGCCCGGATCGGTGCAGCCGGTCCAGGCATCCCAGTTCTCCAGCGCCGCGAGGATCAGCAGCGCCGTGGCGCCCTGGCCGTTGGGCGGGCATTCGAGGATGTCGTGGCCCTTGTAGCGCCCGGCAATCGGGGCTGCGTATTCGCTCGTCTGCGCCGCGAAATCGTCGAGCCCATGCACGCCGCCCAGCGCCTTCAGCGTGGCGACGATGTCCTCGGCGACCTCGCCCTCGTAGAAACCGGCGCGGCCTTTTCGTCCGATCAGCCGCAGCGAGGCCGCGAGCGCCGGCTGGGCATGGCGTGCGCCCAGCGCCGGAGGCGCGCCGCCGGGCAGGAAGACCTCCGCCGTGGCGGGGTTGCGCGCAAGGCGTTTCGCATGGGCCTGCCAGTCGAAGGCGACGCGCGGGGCGATGGCATAGCCCTCCTCGGCGACCTTGGCAGCCGGTTCGAGCAATTCCGCGAGATCGAGCTTGCCGTAATCTTCATGCAGCCGGCACCAGGCATCCACCGCGCCGGGGATGGTCACCGCATGGGGAGAATTGTCGGCGATCTCGCTCAGCCCCTGATCGACCAGAGCTTGCCGGTCGCTCGCCGCGGGCGCGCGGCCCGAACCGTTGATGGTGACGGGCTTTGCCCCGGGTTTCGCGATGATGGCGAAGCAATCGCCGCCGATCCCGGTCATGGCCGGCTCGACCACGCAGAGCATGGCGGTCGCGGCGATCGCCGCATCGACGGCGCTGCCGCCCTTGCGCATCACCTCGACGCCGATCAGCGAAGCCTGCGGATGCGATGTGGCGATCATCGCCTGCGTGCCATAGACGGCTGAGCGCCCGGGGCGCTGGAAATCACGGTTCATGCGCTGATCATCTCCCTCGGTGATACGCGCCGGCAGTGCCGACCCGCGCATCGTGCATATCGGGCGATCATAACCTCTGATCGACGCGCGCGCGCCCCCTGATCCTGCGCGAAAACGGCGAAAGGGATGTGGCGTGGCGCGCGCTCGCAAAGGGTGCTCGCAAAGGATGCTCGCAAAGCGCGCTCAGCGCGCCATCACGTCCTTCACCGTCTCGACCAGTTGCTTGAGGGTGAAGGGTTTGGGGAGGAAGTTGAATTCCTCGCCCTCGGGCAGGTTCTTGCGGAACGCGTCCTCGGCATAGCCGGAGACGAAGATCACCTTCAGGCCCGGATGCTTGCCGCGCAATTCGCGCAGAAGCGTCGGCCCGTCCATTTCCGGCATCACCACGTCGGAGACGACGAGATCGACCGGCACCTCCTGCTCTTCCATGATCTCCAGCGCCTCGACGCCCGACGCCGCCTCGAGCACGGTATAGCCGCGCGCGGTCAGCGCCCGGCCGTTGACGGCGCGTACCGGATCCTCGTCCTCGACCAGCAGGATCACGCCCTCGCCGGTGAGATCGCGCGCCTCTTCCTTCACGGCCTGGGGCTGTTCTTCCTCGCCCTCCTCGGGCACGTGGCGCGGCAGGAAGACCCGGAAGGAGGGGCCCTGCCCGATCTGCGAATCCGCATAGATGAAACCGCCCGACTGCTTGACGATGCCGAACACGGTCGACAGGCCGAGCCCCGTCCCCTTGCCGATATCCTTCGTGGTGAAGAATGGCTCGAAGATCTTGTCCATCACATCGGGCGGGATGCCGCTGCCGGTATCGGAGACCTCGACGAGGACGTAATCGGCACCCGGCATGCCGGTCAGCGCGAGTTCCTCGGCCGCCTCGGCCTCGACATTGGCGGTGCGGATGGTGAGCTTGCCGCCATCGGGCATGGCGTCGCGGGCATTCACGGCCAGATTGACCACGACCTGCTCGAACTGGTTCACATCCGCCTTGATCGGCCACAGATCGCGCCCGTGGCGCAGATCGAGCTCGACCCGCTCGCCGAGCAGGCGCTTGAGCAGCATCGACAGATCCGACATCACGTCGCCGAGCTGGAGCACCTCGGGGCGCAGCGTCTGGCGGCGCGAGAAGGCGAGCAGCTGACGCACCAGACTCGCGGCCCGGTTTGCGTTCTGCTTGATCTGCATGATGTCCTGGAAGGCCGGATCGGTCTGGCGGTGATTGGCCAGGAGCAGATCGGAATAGCCGATGATCGCCTGCAGGACGTTGTTGAAATCATGCGCCACGCCGCCCGCGAGCTGGCCCACGGCCTGCATTTTCTGGGCCTGCGCGAATTGCCGCTCGAGCTGGCGCTGCTCGCTCGTATCGAGCGCATAGAGCAGGACCGCCTCGCCCTCCTCGTTCTCGCCCTCCTCGGCCGGGCTCAGCCAGATCCGCGCCGAGCGGGCGCCGTCACCGGCGAGCGAGACCTCGACCGGAGCGACGCCGGAGCGCGCCTCGGCGGCGTCGTGCAGGGCCGCCGACAGCGCCTCGCGGTCGGTCTCGGCGACCTGAGCGAGCAGATTGGGCCCGTCATCCTCGCCGCGCTGCGCGGGGCCGAACAGCCGCGCGAAGGAGGCATTGGTGCGCAGGATACGCCCGCCGCGCTGGAGCGTGGCGATGGCGACGGGGGTATTATTGAAGAACCGCGCAAACCGCACTTCCGCCGCGCGCTGACCCTCGGCGCTGCCCTCCTCGCCGGCGGAGCGGTTGAGTACCAGCGAGCGCGAGGCGCCGACCTCGCCGTCCTGCCCGAAGGCGACGCGGTGATAGATGCGCACCGGCATCGCCTGACCGTCGCGGCGGCGCATGTCGAGATCGAAGGTCTCCGTGCGCACCTCGCCGGGAGCGCCGGTGATCGTGGTCATGATCGCCACGACATTGGCCGGCAGCACATCCTCGATGCGCAGCCCCCCGGAGCCCACCTCGGCGAGATCGTGGCCGAGCCAGGCGGCGAGGGTGGCGTTGATATAGGCGATGGAGCCGTCGATCT
This sequence comes from Hyphomicrobiales bacterium, assembly GCA_003567055.1. Lineage (GTDB taxonomy): Bacteria > Pseudomonadota > Alphaproteobacteria > Rhizobiales > Beijerinckiaceae > Saliniramus. The sequence goes on along the minus strand of PXAW01000471.1, from coordinate 9,319 downwards.
CGACCGAAAAGAAGCCCGCCGGCGCATGATCGAGATAGTCGATGGCGTGCTGCAATTCCTGGAAGACGTTCTCGTGGCGCTCGCGCTCATGGGTGACGTCGGAGACGCTCCACAAGGTGGCCGTGGCACCTCCGGGACGCGGCAACGGGCGCACGCGCACGCGATACCAGCCGAAATCCGCACGTCCCGCGAGACCGGGCGAGAGGCGGATTTCCTCGGCCAGCGCCCGGTGTTCGCGCGCAGCCTGTGCCAGCCGGTAGATCGCCTCGGAGACTTCCGGCGCGCCGACGAACAGCCGTTCGACAGGTTTCACATCCCCGGGATCACGCGCCCCGGCAAAGGCGAGATAGGCCTCGTTCGCATAGACGATGCCGCCGTTCTCCTGCGCAACGACGAGCCCTTCGGCGGCGCTGTCGGCCATGGCCTTGGTGAGATCGTTGCGCCCGCTCGCACCGGCAAATTGCAGGGCGCCGATCGCATAGGCGGCGACGAAGAAGACGCCGGCCACGGCGAGCAGGGCGAGGATGCCCATGATGGCCATGCGCGCCTGATCGCCACTGAACAGGTTCAGCCCGAGAAACGCCGCCGGCAGCGCGATGGCGAGCAGCACCAACAGCCAGATATTGCCGGATTTCTCCGACCTGTCGATGGTGCTGCGTGCTTTGTCGCTCGTTGGAGCCATGGGATGCAAAAACCGCCTGTGCTTCAGAGCGCCTGACCCGAAGAATGCCGGATCGGGCGTTCTAAATCGTTGTTTCGGCGCATCATTTCACCCGCTAGCCGGCGCCCACCCGGCGGAATGATGCGATGCTCACTTATGCCCGAATACGCCGCAGTCGCAAGACGTAACCGATCACTTCCGCGACCGCCTTGTAGTGTTCCACCGGGATTTCGTCCTCGATTTCAACGCTGGCATGCAGAGCGCGCGCGAGAGGCGGGTTCTCGACGATGGGAATGGCGTTTTCGTTCGCGACCTTGCGGATGCGCAGGGCGAGATGATCGACACCCTTGGCGACGCAGACCGGAGCCTGCATGCCCTGCTCGTATCTGAGCGCCACGGCATAGTGGGTGGGGTTGGTGATGATCACCGTGGCATCGGGCACCGAGGCCATCATGCGCCCGCGCACCCGCGCCATGCGCGTCTGTTTCATCTTGGCCTTGACCTCGGGGTTACCCTCAGTCTGCTTGTATTCATCCCGCAATTCCTTGCGGGTCATACGCTGCTTGTTATACCAGCGCACGCGCTGATACATCAGATCCGCGATGGCGACGAAGAAGAACAGCACCAGGATCCCGAGCATCAGCTTCACGGCACCGCTCTGCGCCGCCTGCGGGATCATGCGCGGATCCATCTGGATCAGCAGATCGAGCGTGTGCCGCTCGCTCCACAGGATCACCGTCGCCAGCGCGCCGACGATCAGGATCTTCATCAGACCCTTGGCGAAATTGACCAGCGCCTCCTTGCCGAACAGGCGCTTGGCGCCGCTGATCGGCGAGATCCGCTCCAGCTTGGGCTGGAGCGGATCGACCGTCCAGAGCGGACGATGCTGGATGGCGCCACCGGTGAGCCCGGCAAAGATGATGAAGAGAAACGGCAGCGCCAGCACGCTCAGCATGCCGATCAGGGCATTGCGCGCGACCAGGTAGAACCCGGCCCCGTCGGCGGGAACCTGGTGGGCGTTCATCAGGAAACCGCGCATCTCCCTGGCGAAACCGGCGCCGACGGGCTGCGCCAGGATGGCGATCGCCAGGGCGAGCCCGGCCAGCACGAAAAGGGTATTGAGCTCCTGGCTCTTGGGAACGTCACCCTTGCGAAACGCCTCGTCCAGTTTTCGCTGGGTTGGCTCTTCCGTGCGATCGTCGTTTTCGGCCTGTTCCGACATCTCAATGCCTCACAGACCGGCGATCTCGGCGAGAAAATCGCCGATATCCTGGAGAAACACACCCATCATCACGCCCACGGCGGTGAACAGGATGATCATGCCGATCAGGATCGTCGCCGGCAGGGCGAGGAAGAAGACCGGCATTTGCGGCATCAGGCGCGCGAGCACGCCCAGCCCGAGATTGAACAGGATGCCGAAGACGAGAAACGGCGCCGAGATCTGGATGGCGAGGCGAAAACCACGCGCTGCCGCCTGCACGCCCAGCGCCGCGGCATCCCCCGCCGCAGGCAATCCGCCCGGTGGCAGGAGATCGTAGGAATTGCGGATCGCGGCGATGGCGAGATGGTGCAGATCCGTCGCGAAGATCAGCGTGATGCCCAGCAGCGAGAGAAAATTGCCGATCGCCGCCTGCTGGCCGCCCATGGCGGGATCGACGGCCATGGCGAAACCGAGCCCGGTCTGCTGCGCGATGATGGTGCCCGCCGTCTGCAAGGCGCCGATGACCAGCCGTGTCGCCATGCCCAGCATCAGCCCGACGAAGATCTCGCTGATCAGAAGCGTGATCAGTTGCGGCCCGCCCTCGCCGATCGGCAGCACCGCCTGCGTCGCGGGAAACATGACGAGCGTCAGCAGCAGCGCGAAGCTCAGCCGCGCACGCGCGCCCAGGGCCTGCTCGCCGATGGCGGGCAGAAGCATCACCAATGTGCCGACCCGCGCGAAGGTGAGCAGGAAGGCCACGGAGATCTGGGGAATCAGCAGGTCCATGGGCGATGAGGTTAACCATATTCCGCGCGCTGCGCCCCTGATTCGTGCCCTGTCTCACCATGGAAATCGTCCCGGATGCCACCACCTGCACGCCGCGTCGTCATCCCCCGGTCGCGATCTGCTCCGCGATCCGCCGCATGTAGCCGCCGAGCGCATCGCTCATGAAGGGCAGGAAGATCAGCAGCGAGCTGAACACGGCGATGATCTTGGGCACGAAGATCAGGGTCTGCTCCTGGATCTGCGTCAGTGCCTGGACCAGCGAAATGGCGAGACCGACGCCGAGCGCCACCAGCATCACCGGCGCGCCGACACGCAGGAAGGTGAAGATGCCGTCACGCGCGATGTCGAGGATGAGCGAGCCTGTCATGGAATTGTTCCGATACCTGTTGGGTATGCACGAGTGCCGTCAGACCGGCATGCGCATGATTTCCTCGTAAGCCTGGATCACCCGGTCGCGCACGGCGACGAGCGTCTCGATCGCGGCCTCGCTCTCGGCCACGGCGGTGACGACATCGACGACATCCGCCTTGCCGGCCGCGACGGCGGCGGCCTGGGTCTCGGCGGCCCGCCCACTCTCGCGCACGGAGCCGAGGGCGGAGCCGACCATGGCGGAGAAATCGGGCAGTTCACCCGTCTGCGCGGTGCGCCCGGCGCCGGCGGCGGTGCTCGTCTGGCCGATATTCTGGACGGCGGCATAGGCGCCGGCGGCGAAAGCATTGGTAGCCATGGGCATCTACTCCCTCTTGCCGCGCCGTCAGGCGCGCAGGATGTCGATCGTGCGCGAGATCATGCGGCGCGTGGCGGTGACGAGGTTGAGATTGGCCTCGTAGCTGCGCTGTGCTTCGCGCATGTCCATCTGCTCGATGAGCGAATTGACGTTGGGCAGCTTCACCTCACCGTTTTCATCGGCGGCGGGGTGGGCGGGGTCGAAGCGCGTGCGGAAGGCGCTCTGATCCTCGCGGATGCGCCCGAGCTGCACCGTATGCGCCTGCAATTCGCGGTCGAAACGATTGGCGAAGGTGGGCACGCGCCGGCGATAGGGATCGCCGCCGGGGGTGTTGGCGGTGGAATCCGCATTGGCGAGGTTTTCCGCGATCACACGCATGCGGCCCGACTGGGCCTTCAGGCCGGATGCGGCGACGGAAATGGTCTTCATGAAGTCCATGGGCGATCACCTTGAAAGAGGTCAGCGTCTGCCTGTCGCGATGCGTAGCATCGAGAGGCTCTTTTCGTAGAGAGAGGCGGCGAGCTGGTAATCCGACTGGTTCTGCGCGGATTTCAGCATCTCCTCCTCGAGGTTCACGGCATTGCCGCTGGGACGCACTTCGAAGCGCGCGGCGTTGCGTTCACTCATGCCGGGGCGTGTCTGGTCCAGGGCGAGATGTCCCGGCGCCGTGCGCGCCACCTGCAGGTTACCGCCGACCGGGCGCCCCCGTGCATCGACCTGCGGCTCGGCCACATCGCGCGGCTTGAAGCCCGGCGTATCGGCATTGGCGACGTTTTCCGCGATCACCTTCTGGCGCGCCTGATGCCAGTGCATGCGCGTCTTCAGCTTCTCGATCAGCGGCAGACCTGCGACGGACACCCGGCTTCTCCGTTGCTCGAATCGCGTGCTGCCCTCCGGCGGCACTGGGCAAAATTTGCCGTGCGTATGGTTAACGGCGGGTTAAGGAGGGGTTAAGGATGACATGCAAATGCCGCTTTTCCCCCGTTGAAATCCACAGAATGCTTGCGCGCAAATGCATTGAAGGCGATAACGCGTGTAGCCCTATCGACCGGCACGGCTTTTTACATGCCGTGCGCAAAGAAGAGCGTGCGTCCATCTATGCTCGGTTTTGAAGTATCACCCGTCGTTCAATACGTCATCGCCTTCGCGATCATCGCGATCTTGCTGGCCCTGTTCGCCATCGTCCTGAAGCGCATAGGCGGAAAGCGTTTCGCCATGGGAGGCGAGCGCGGGCGCGGGCGCCAGCCGAGGCTGGGTATCGTCGATGTCTATGATCTCGACCGCCAGCGCCAGCTCGTGCTGCTGCGCCGGGACAATGTCGAGCATCTGGTCATGCTGGGCGGGCCGAATGATTGCGTGATCGAGAGCAATATCGTGCGCGCGCCCCATGGCCGTGCCATGGCTCCGCCGGCGACGGAGGTGCCGTTCGAGCGTGCACCGGAACAGGCAATCCCCGCCCAGCCGGGTTACCAACCGGGATTGCCGCAGGGAGTGCCCCCGCAAGCAGCCACACCGATGGCAGCCGCACCGATGGCAGCGGCACCGATGGCCGCCGCACCGGTCGCCGCCGCCGCGATGGCGCAACCCGCCGCGCCGCAGGCGCCTGTCGCTTCCGCCGGCGCGCCCCCTCCGCAAGCAGAACCCGCATCACAGCCGGAACCCGCGCCGCTCGCGGGTATGGAACCGCCCGCACCGCAGACCGCGCCCCCCGCGCCGGAGCCGGTCCCTGCACAGCCCGCGCAGAGGCCCGAACCCGCAACGCAGCCGAAACCGGAACCGAAACGCGGCCTGTTCGGCTTCGGGCGATCGGCCGACACGCAACCCGCCGAGAAGCCGGCCCCGCAATTCCCCCCGCGTCCGCGCACCACGCCGGTCGCGCCCGATAATCCGCCGCCCTACCCGCCGCGCCGCCCGGCACCGAACCTGCCCGACGCGCCGACCGAGGGCGCCGGGGCGCCGCCATATGCGATGGCCGGAGCCGGTCTTGCGGCAGCAGGCCTTGCCGGAGCGGGCCCCGATGGCATTCCGGCCCAAGCCGGCGGCCCTTCCGCGCCTTCGCAGCCGCCTGCATCCGCGCCGAAACCCGGGCCCGCCACCTCTGCTCCTGCCGGTCGCGAGGATGCGCTGCTTTCGGATATGGCACGCGAGCTCGAAGCCGCGTTCAAGCGCCCGGCATCAGGCCCGGCCGGCGATGTCAGAGGCCCACGCGTGGAGAGCGGCCCGCGCGTGGAGCCGTCGCTCGGCGAGCGGCCCGCACCGGCTCCCGAGGCGCCCGCATCTGCAATCGCCGAGCCGCCGGCCTTCCCGGAGCGCACCGCCCCGCCGGTCGCAGAGGCGCCGCGCCAGCAGAGCGAGGATGCCTTTTCCATCGAGCAGGCTTTCGCCGAGGCCCTGCCGGGCCGGCGCGCAAACGCCGATACAGCCCCAGTCGAGTCTCCCCCCGCCGAAACCGCGCCTGATGAAGCGGCGCCTCAAACCATTCCGGTCAGGGACGCATCGCAGGATCATGCCCCCGCCGGAAGTTCTTATGCCCCCGCTGCGAGCCCGCATGCCCCCGCACCCGGCATGACCCCGGCTCCGGCCTCCGGCCCGGCACATTTCGCCACCGCCATCGAGGAGAGCCCGCAACCCCAGGCTTCGCCGCTTCCCGATGTGCAGACGGATACGGAAACCCCGGCGCCGCGTTACGCACAAACGGACGAACCTGCAGCTTCGCCGGCCTTCGCGCAGGCGCAGGAAATCATCGCGGAAGAGGCGCTTGACGAAGCGCTCGGCGAAGCCGAGGAAGCGCCGGAAGCCGAGGAAGCGCAGCCCGGATCCGACGCGGCGCTGGAAGATGCGGCACATGCGGATGCGCGTCCCGTCGACGATGTCGGCGTGGAAACGCAGCCCGGATCCGAACTGGCACCGGAGCCGGAAATCAGGCCGGATTTCGTCGCGCAGGACGCGAGCAGCGAAGATGAGATCGCTGAAGACGTGAGCACTGAAGATCCGGCGGAAACCCGCATCGCCCACGAGGCACCCGTGCCGGACGAGGCCGCCGCGCCGGGAATCACCCCGGACGAGGGCGCATCGGAAGAACGACTGGCACAAGAACTCGCGTCACAAGAACTCGCGTCGCAAGAACCCGCGCCACAGGAACTCGAACCGGAAGAGCCTGCGCTGCACGATTCTGAACGGCAACAGTCTGAACCGCAAGAATCTGCACCGCAAGAATCTGCACCGGAAGAGCCCGCTGCGGAGGACCGGCCACAGGCCGAGCCGGCGCAGGAAGACGAGAAGCCTGCGCGTACGGTTGATCCCTTCTCCGTCGACGAGATCGAGGCGGAATTCGCCCGCCTGCTCGGTCGCAGCACGGACAAGGATCCGAAAAGCTCTTGATAGCGCGCTTGCGCCCGCTTGCCGCGCTTGCGCTGCCGTCATTCGCGTCGCACCGTCCCGTAACGGGACGTGCGGAGCGAATCAGCGGTGCAGGTGGAACAGGCGGGCAAAAACCACGCAGGCATGGATTGCGCGCACAAGCTGCGGCGTGATCGGCGGGAGCGGGCGCGCGCGCGTCTCATGGCCCTGCGCATGCCGGTCGCCTGCCTGATCGGCACGGGCGCCTTCCTCCTCGCCTTCCCCAGCCTCGCCCAGACACTCACCCTCGATCTCGGTGAGGAGGGTGGCGTCACCGAGCGCGCCTTGCAGCTGATCGCGCTGATCACGCTGCTTGCGCTGGCACCCTCGATCCTGGTGATGGTCACATCCTTCACGCGGATCGTGGTGGTGCTTTCGCTGCTGCGCTCGGCGCTCGGCACCCAGACGGCCCCGCCCAACGGCGTGATCATCGGGCTTGCGCTGTTCCTCACCGCCTTCATCATGGCGCCCACGCTCCAGGAGGCTTACGAGGAAGGCATCGCCCCGCTGATTGCCAACGAGATCAGCCAGGAAGAGGCTTTCACCCGGGGCGTCGCGCCGTTTCGCACCTTCATGCTCGCCCATGTGCGCGAGCGCGATCTCGAGCTCTTCATCGACATGTCGGGTCAGACCGGGATCGAGGGCCCGGACGACGTCCAGCTTCACGTGCTGGTCCCCGCCTTCATGATTTCCGAATTGCGGCGCGCCTTCGAGATCGGCTTCCTGCTCTTCGTGCCCTTCATCATCATCGATCTGGTGGTCGCCTCGATCCTGATGTCGGTGGGCATGATGATGCTGCCGCCAATCACGGTCTCGCTGCCGTTCAAGCTGATCTTCTTCGTGCTCGTCGACGGCTGGAACCTCGTCGCGGGATCGCTGGTGCGCAGTTACGGCTTGTAGCGCGTCACGTCTCGTCCCGATGCGGCGGCTTGTCGTCCCGAGGCGCCGTCTTGCGCTGCACTTGCGTATCCTCGTCACGCAGGTCGTCATCGTCGAGGATGCGCAGGGCCGCGCCTTCCAGATCCTCGTACTGGCCCGAGCGCAGCGACCAGAGGAAGGCGATCAGCCCCATCAGGCCGAGGCTGAGTGCAATCGGCAGGAGGTAGATGAGGACATTCATGATGCAGCCTCCGTGGATGTGGCCGCCCGGGCAGGCGTGATCACCGGCGCCGCTTGCGGCCTGGCGGAAACGGCCACAGGAGCGGATACCGGAGCGGTCTTCGCATGAGCCCCGCGCCCGGCGCTGCGCGCGCGCATGGCGTTGAGCGTGACGATCACCGAGGAGCCCGACATCGCCACTGCCGCGATCAGCGGCGTGACATAGCCCAGCACCGCGATCGGCACGGCGATCAGATTGTAGAGCGTCGAGAGCCACAGGTTCTGGCGCATAATCATCAGCGCCTTGCGCGACAGGGCGACGGCTTCCGCCACCGGGCGGAGGCGGTCGCCGAGGGCGAGGGCATCGGCGCAGTTCTGGGCCAGATGCGAGGCGGTGATCGGCGAGATCGAGGCATGGGCGGCGGCCAGCGCCGGGGCGTCGTTGAGCCCGTCACCCACCATGAGCGTGCGCCGCCCCTCACCGGCGAGACGGGCAAGAATGGCGGTCTTGTCGCCGGGCTTGCAGCCGGCATGCCAGTCGGCGATGCCGAGCGCCTCGGCAGCCCGGCGAACCGGCCCCTCGCGATCCCCGGAGACGATCATCACGGCGAGCCCCCGCCGCCTGAGATCGGCGACGACATCGCGCGCATCGGCGCGCAGGACCTGGCGCAGCAGCAGCACCGCGACGCGCCCACCATGGCGCAGGACGATGGGCGTCGCATCCGGCTCGTCACGCAGAGCATCCGTGACGGCATCATGCGCATCACAGAAATCCGGGCTGCCGAGCCGCGCTTCGATACCCTCCACCATGGCACGCACGCCGCGCCCCGGTTCCTCGACGACATCATCGAAAGGCGCGCCCGCAGCCCCGTCACGCGCCAGCGCCCTAGCCAGCGGATGGTTCGAGCTCTGGCCGAGCCGGCCCGCGAGCGCCACCATCGCGTCATCGAGCGCGCCGCGATTGACGAGCCGCGCTTCCGGCGTGGTGAGCGTACCGGTCTTGTCGAAGACCACCGTATCGCAGGCCGCGATGCGCTCGACACCGTCACCGGCGGTGAGCAGCACGCCGGAGCGAAACAGCGCGCCGGAGACCACGACCTGCACCGCCGGCACGGCGAGCCCCAGCGCACAGGGGCAGGTGATGATCAGGACGGCGACCGCCGTGATCACCGCGAAATGCAGATCGGCACCGACCAGCAGCCAGCCGATCAGCGTCAGCGCGGCGGTGGCATGCACCACGGGCGAATAGAGCTGCGCGGCACGATCGGCGATCTGCACATAGCGCGACTTCGCCATCAGGGCCTGATCGAGCAGCTTGTTCACCTCTGCGACGAGGGAATTCTCCGCCGCCGCGACGGCGCGCAAAGTCAGCGCGCCGGTGAGATTGAGCGTCCCGGAATGCAGCTGCGTGCCCTCCCCCACGGGCTAGCGGGCCGTCTCGCCGGTG
>PXAW01000155.1 GCA_003567055.1 Hyphomicrobiales bacterium | reverse complement strand
GCCAGCGCGCGGCGCATCGCCGCGAGCGTCGCCCCACGGATATTCAGCCGGTCGATCTCATCCGGTCCGGCGCAGGCAATACCCACCTCGGCCGTGGCCATGATCTGCGCGAAGAGCTCTTCACGCCGCGCGGCGGAAAGCAGCTTCGAATCGCGCAGGCCCTGCGGGATCGCCTCGGGGTCGAGAACGACGGCGGCGACCGTCACCGGTCCGGCGAGTGGCCCGCGCCCGACCTCGTCGATCCCCGCAAAGCAGGCACACGGATCGCGGTCGCGCTCCTGAGAGCCATCGAGCACGATGCGGAGTTTCGGGGCCATGCCTCAGATCGAGAAGGAGGTGCCGCAGCCGCAGGAGGAGGTCGCCAGCGGGTTCTTGATCTGGAAGCTCTGGCCGATCAGGTCGTCGACGAAATCGATCACCGAGCCCTCCATATATTGCGCGGAGATTTCATCGACGAGCACGGCGGCGCCGTCGCGCTCGATCACCAGATCGTCTTCCTGTACCTGCGTGTCGATATCGAAGGCGTATTCGAATCCGGAACACCCGCCGCCATTGACGCTGATGCGCAGCTTCGAACCCGGCGCTTCCTTCGCCATGATCTGGTTGATGCGCTTTGCGGCGCTCTCGGAGAGTGTGATCGTGTTCATGCCGTCTCGATCCGGTTGATGCCGCGCGGGAAGCTGGTATCGCGCGGCTTGCAAATGCCTCACCATGAAATGTAAGGACCTGTGGGCTGGGCCGCAATGGGAAGAGAGGGCGCATGCGCGCATTCGGAGAAAGATGGCGGGCCGATTACGCCTGCGATCCGGCGCGGACACGCGGGCGGCTGGTGATGGAGGACGCCTCCCCCACCCGCAGCGATTTCCAGCGCGACCGCGACCGCATCATCCATTCCTCGGCCTTCCGCCGCCTCAAGCACAAGACCCAGGTCTTCGTCTTCCACGAGGGCGATCACTACCGCACGCGCCTGACCCATACGATCGAGGTGAGCCAGATCGCCCGGGCGCTGGCGCGCTCGCTCGGGCTCGACGAGGATCTCGCCGAGGCGCTCGCGCTCTCGCATGATCTCGGCCACACGCCCTTCGGCCATACCGGCGAGGACGCGCTGCAGGATTGCATGGCGCCCTATGGGGGCTTCGACCACAACGCCCAGGCGCTTCGCGTGGTGACGCAGCTGGAGCGGCGCTATGCCGCCTATGACGGGCTCAACCTCACCTGGGAGACGCTGGAGGGCCTCGTCAAGCATAACGGCCCGCTTCTCGATGATGCCGGCGAACCGACGCCGCGCTACCGCGAACACGGCGTGCCCGGCGCCATTCTCGCCTTCGACGCGCTTTTCGATCTGCGTCTGGCCACCCATGCCTCCGGGGAGGCGCAGGCGGCGGCGCTCGCAGACGACATCGCCTACAACGCCCATGATATCGATGACGGCCTGCGCGCCGGTCTGTTCACGCTGGAGGATCTGCGCGCCATCCCCTTCATCGCGGACCTCCTCGACGATATCGACGATCGCTGGCCGGGTCTGGAGACGGCCCGGCGCATCCACGAGCTCACCCGCCGGGTGATCACGCGCATGGTCGAGGATGTGGTGGCCGAGAGCGAGCGGCGCATCGAAGCGCTCGCGCCCGCGGATGCGGATGCGATCCGCGTTGCCGCCCATCCCGTCGTGGCGTTTTCGCCGACGCTGCGCGAGGCGGATCGCGCTATCAAGAACTACCTCTATCCGAATATGTATCGCCACCGGAAGGTGATCACCGTGAGACGCCAGGCTGACCGGATCGTGCGCGAGTTGTTTGCGCATTTCATGGCCGATCCGCAGAGCATGCCCGATGAATGGGGCGCCGATCTCGAAGCGGCGGATGCCCCGCTGCGGGCCCTGCGCGTGGCGGATTACATTGCCGGGATGACGGATAATTACGCGCTCGCGGCGCATCGCGCCATCGGCGGCGATACGCCGGAACTGCGTATCGGCTGAAAGGAGCCCCGCTTGCGTGCCTCGCTGAACCCGCACATCGAAACGCTCTCCCTGCCGCCGATCCCGGAAGCGCAGAGCTGGACGCGCGCCTATGACGGCGCTCACGGGCCGCTGATCAATCTCTCACAGGCCGTGCCCGGCACGCCGCCCCACGCCGATCTGCTCGAACGGCTCGCGCGGGCCGCCGGCAGCGCCGATGCGGCGCGCTACGGCATGATCGAAGGCGATCTCGCCCTGCGCGAGGCCTATGCGGCGGAAACCGCAGAGCAATACGGCGCCGATCTCGATGCAGGCCATGTGGCGATCACGGCAGGCTGCAACGAGGCCTTCGCCGTCGCGGCCATGCTCGCGGCGCAGGCGGGAGACGAGGTGATCCTGCCCACGCCGTGGTATTTCAATCACCAGACCACCCTCGCCATGCTCGGCATCACGCCCGTCGCCCTGCCCGCGCGGGCGCAGAACGGCTTCGTGCCCGACCCGGCAGATGCCCGCGCGCTGATCACCCCGCGCACCCGCGCCATCGCGCTGGTCACGCCCAACAACCCCACCGGCGCGATCTACCCGCCGGAAACGCTCGCCGCCTTCGCAGCCCTCGCGCGCGAGGAAGGCCTCTGGCTCATCCTGGACGAGACCTACCGCGATTTCCTCGCCGGTGACGGCGCGCCGCACGCGCTCTTCGACGCGCCGGATTGGGGCGACAATCTGATCGCGCTGTATTCGTTCTCGAAATCCTATGCCGTTCCCGGCCACCGCCTCGGCGCCATGATCGCCGGGCCGCAGGCTATGGAAGGGATCGTCAAGATCCTTGACAATCTCCAGATCTGCCCCGCGCGCACCGGGCAGATCGCGCTCGCCTGGGCGATCCCCAACCTGCGGCAATGGCGGGCGGAAAACCGCGCCGACATCCTCACGCGCGCCGGCATCTTCACCGATGTGATCGCGCGCCATCCCGGCTGGAAGGTGGAATCGATCGGCGCCTATTTCGCCTATCTGCGCCACCCCTGGCCCGGAACCCCCGCCGCTGCCATAGCCGAGCGACTGGCGCGCGAGCGCGGCGTTCTGGCTCTGCCGGGATCGTATTTCGGGCCGGATCAGGAGGATTTCCTGCGCGTCGCCTTCGCCAATGTGGAAGCTGCGCAGGTGGCGGCGCTCAATGCGCGGCTTGCGGACATGTGACGCAGCTGTTTCGCGTGCTCAGTAATCGAGCCCGAGCACGCGCATACGCCAGCCGGCATAACCCATCAGGACGGCAAACAGCGCCGGGACGAAGGTCGCCGCGCCGGTTGG
>PXAW01000305.1 GCA_003567055.1 Hyphomicrobiales bacterium | reverse complement strand
CTCTCGATGCAGACGAACAGGCCGGCCATGCAGAAACCCTGCACGAAGCGTAGCACCGCCCAGGGGATCGGATCGAGATGGATCGGATAGGCCAGCGTGCTCGCCGTCACGATCGCCGTGAATGCGGCGAAGGCCCGGATATGGCCGATGCGCGTGACGATGCGGAAGGTTTGCAGCGAGCCGACCGTCAACCCGCCGAAATAGGCCGCCATCACGAGGCCGATGATCGGCGTCGCCACCTCCGCCTCGTTCATGCGGATACCGAGGATCGTGCCGAGCGGCCCCGACCCGGCCATCAGCAGGATGGTCGCGACCAGAAGGACGAGGACCGGGCGCAGGGCGTCTTTGAATGCCATGATGGGGATGCTTTGTCGCAGGAGTTCGAGGCAAGCCGGGTGCCTTCAGGGTGTGGCGGATTTGGGGCGCGGGCAAGCGAATTCGCAAGCGAAATCGCAAAGCGCGAACGGTTTTCCTGTCTGGCTTTGCGGATAATCGGTGCGCGCTCCGCCGCAGCCATGTCCGACTGCGATCATTCGGCATAACGCGTAAAATTTGAGCAACCTTAAAATGCGTTTTGCGCAGCCTCCGCCCGTTTATCCGCCATGCTCCGGATGGCATTTCGAATGTTTCGTGCCACACTCGTTATTCGAGACGAATCGGTTTGGAGCCGATTCCGTTTCAGGGACGCCTGCGACGCGATGTGATCTGGCTCCTGCCGCATTTGCCGGGCAACCTGTCTGAGATTCAGCAGGTTAGCTGAGGAATGTGACGCTTGATGGAGGCAGATGCATGTATCCGAGCGACGACCTCTTCTCCTCTTTCGCCCGCACCTACGAGGCGCGGCGCGAAACGGAAATGTCCCTGTCGGACTATCTGGAAGGCTGCCGGGACGACCCGATGATGTATGCCAGCGCGCCCGAGCGCATCCTGGCGGCGATCGGCGAACCGGAGATGGTCGATACCTCCCGGGATTCACGGCTCGGTCGGATCTTCATGAACCGCACCATCCGGGTCTATCCCGCCTTCACCGAGTTCTACGGCATGGAAGAGACGATCGAGCGCATCGTCTCGTTCTTCCGCCATGCGGCGCAGGGGCTGGAGGAGCGCAAGCAGATCCTCTATCTGCTCGGCCCCGTCGGCGGCGGCAAGTCCTCGCTGGCCGAGCGCCTCAAGGCGCTGATGGAAGTGCATCCGATCTACGTGCTCAAGGCCGGCAACGAGATCAGCCCGGTCTTCGAGAGCCCGCTCGGCCTGTTCGATCCCGAGCGCATGGGCGATCAGATCGAGGAGCGCTACGGCATCCCGCGCCGGCGCCTGACCGGCCTGATGAGCCCCTGGGCGCTCAAGCGTCTCGACGAGTTCGGCGGCGATATCTCGCGCTTCAAGGTGGTGAAGGTGAACCCCTCGCGCCTGCGCCAGATCGGCATCGCCAAGACCGAGCCGGGCGACGAGAACAACCAGGACATCTCCTCCCTCGTCGGCAAGGTCGATATCCGCAAGCTGGAGACGCTGTCGCAGAACGATCCGGACGCCTATTCCTATGCGGGCGGGCTGAACCGGGCCAATCAGGGCGTGCTCGAATTCGTCGAGATGTTCAAGGCGCCGATCAAGATGCTGCACCCGCTGCTCACCGCGACGCAGGAGGGCAATTACGTCGGCACCGAGAATATCGGCGCGATCCCCTTCCAGGGCATCATCATGGCCCATTCCAACGAGGCGGAATGGCAGAGCTTCAAGACCAATAAAAACAACGAAGCCTTCATCGACCGCATCTACGTGATCAAGGTGCCGTATTGCCTGCGCGTCACTGAAGAGCAGCAGATCTACGACAAGCTGATCCGCACCTCGGAGCTGGCCGAGGCGCCCTGCGCGCCGGGCACGCTGGAAATGCTGGCGCGTTTCGCGGTGCTCTCGCGCCTGCGCGAACACGAGAATTCCAACGCCTTCTCGAAAATGCGCGTCTATGACGGCGAGAGCCTGAAGGAGGTCGATCCGCGCGCGCGCTCGATCCAGGAATACCGTGACGCGGCCGGTGTCGACGAGGGTATGGACGGCATCTCCACCCGCTTCGCCTTCAAGGTGCTCGCCGCCACCTACAACCACGACACCACCGAGATCGCGGCCGATCCGGTGCATCTGATGTATGTGCTGGAGCAGACCGTGCGGCGCGAGCAGCTGCCGGACGAGCAGGAAAAGCGCTATATCGAGTTCATCAAGGCCGAGCTCGGGCCGCGCTATGCCGAGTTCATCGGCAACGAGATCCAGAAGGCCTATCTGGAAAGCTATCACGATTACGGGCAGAACGTGTTCGACCGCTATGTCGATTACGCCGATGCCTGGATCGAGGATCAGGATTTCAAGGATCCCGATACCGGCCAGCTGCTCAACCGCGAACTGCTCAACCAGGAACTGACCAAGATCGAGAAGCCCGCGGGCATCGCCAATCCGAAGGACTTCCGCAACGAAGTGGTCAAGTTCTCGCTGCGCTCGCGGGCGAGCCATGGCGGCAAGAACCCGTCCTGGACCTCCTACGAGAAGATCCGCGAAGTCATCGAGCGGCGGATGTTCAGCCAGGTCGAGGATCTGCTGCCGGTGATCTCCTTCGGCTCGAAGAAGGACAGCGAGAGCGAGAAGAAACACAGTGAGTTCGTCGACCGGATGACCGAGCGCGGTTACACCGAGCGTCAGGTCCGCCGGCTCGTCGAGTGGTACATGCGTGTGAAACAGGCGGGCTGACCGAGAGGAAGGCCCGCGAAACGGGGCGACCGGATGCATATTGTCGATCGCCGCCTCAATCCCGGCGGCAAAAGTCTCGCCAATCGTCAGCGCTTTCTCAGGCGGGCGAAAGCCTTGGTCAAACGCGCGGTGCGCGACACCACCCGCGACCGCTCGATCCGCGATGTGGAGAGCGGCGGGGAGGTGTCGATCCCCGGCGAGGGTGTGCGTGAGCCGCGCTTCCAGCGCGCGTCACAGGGCGGCATGCGCGATTACGTCCTGCCCGGCAACAAGGACTATGTCGAGGGCGAGACCATCCCGCGCCCGCCGGGTTCCGGCGGTGGCGGCGGCTCGCAGGGCAGTCCGGACGGGGAGGGCGAGGACGAGTTCCGCTTCGCGCTCAGCCACGAGGAGTTCATGGACCTCTTCCTCGAGGATCTCGAACTGCCCGATCTGGCCAAGCGCAAGCTCGCGACGACAGAGCAGGTGAGCTGGCGCCGCGCCGGCTTCTCGGTGACCGGCTCGCCGGCCAACCTCGCCCTGACCCGCACCATGCGCAACTCG
>PXAW01000225.1 GCA_003567055.1 Hyphomicrobiales bacterium | reverse complement strand
GCGCGACCTCGCCATCTACCGCGCGCAATCGGTCTCCGAGGATTTCGTCGCGAAACTCACCGATCTGCCGCGATCACCGATGTGGTATCCCGACCATGACGAGCTCGCAGCGGCAGGCATGGTGATGCCGGCTGCACCGCCACGCTGAAGCGCATGGCGGGTCGCACGCCTCAGCTATCGGCGTCAGCGTCGCGAATCGCTGCCCAGCTGTTGCGCTCGCTCATCATGGCGCGGATCGATTCGAGCGATTCGGCAACCTCCTGACGCGACAGATCCTGCGCAAGCACCTTCTCCGCCTCGTCGAACTTGCCGCTCAGGCCGAGAACGAGGGCGAGGTTCTGGC
This sequence comes from Hyphomicrobiales bacterium, assembly GCA_003567055.1. Lineage (GTDB taxonomy): Bacteria > Pseudomonadota > Alphaproteobacteria > Rhizobiales > Beijerinckiaceae > Saliniramus. The sequence goes on along the minus strand of PXAW01000225.1, from coordinate 2,939 downwards.
GCACGCGCTGATCCGCACGCGGATGCGCGGCAGCACGGCGCAGCTTGCTCTCGGCGCGGGGTAATTCGTTGCCGAGCGCCAGCGACAGCCCGTAATTCGACAGGATCGACGGCTCGTCGGGCTCGATCCGCAAGGCCGCCTGATAGTAACCGCGCGCGCGCTCGTGATCACCGAGCTGATCGGCGACGGTGCCCTGCGCCGAGAGGACGCGCCAATCCGGGCGCTCAGGCCGATGCGCCCGGGCGAGAACGGAATCGGCTTCCTCGAAACGTCCGACATCGGCAAGCGCGCGGCCATAGGCGCCGAGCAATTCCATGTTGTCCGGCGTGCGGATCGAGGCGGATTGGAGCACGGCCACGGCCTGCGCGCGCTGACCGAGCCGGCGCAGCACATTCGCATACGCAACCGTGACGCGCACGTTGTCCGGGTCGCGCGCATGACGTTCGGCCAGCGCATCGGCATGGCCGCGCAGATCGCTCTGGCTCATCTGCGCCGTGACCTGCGGGTCGATCGAGCCGGTCGTGGTCGGGCTGCGGTTGAAGCAGGCGGCGGTTGTGAACGCGATCAGCGCCACGGCACAAAGACGCGCAGCCGACCGGCAGGCAGTGCCTGAGCCGAAAGGCGCCATGAATCTGTTCTCGCGCGCGCTCATGTCGGTCTTCATGCCGGCCTCCATCGTGAATCCGCAACCTCTTCCGGCAATAATTGATTAACCCTAACAGCGGGTTAATCGATGGGTTGAAACGGCTTTCGCGGCGTTGCAGGCTGTGGATCGTGAGGAGTATGCCATGTCGCAGGATCAGGAAACGCATCGAGGCCCGCAGAACGCGGCCCCCCTCGATCAGGAAGATGCCGAGGCCCGGCGCGCGCGCCGGCAGAAGAAGCGGATCCTCGCAAAGCTCTCGGCTCTTGCCGGCGGCGCCGTCGCGATCTGGCTCGGCATCGCCCTGTGGGCCGGGCTCGGCTGGGGGTTCGCGCTCGCCGGGATCGGCATCATCCTGCTCTTCGAGCAGCTTGCGCGCCGGCATTCGGGCCAGCGCTATGACCTGTTCTGGGTGATCGCCGGGGCGACCGGTCTGATTGGTGGCATGTTGATCGAAAGCGGCGTCGATATCCGGTTCGGACCCGCCATTCTGATCGCCGTGGGGATCTTCATCATCCTCTCGGCGCTGATGGGCGACAGATCGAAGCTGTGAAGGACCTGCACGAAGCGGCGCCGGCGAACTCGGTCCGCCGGCGCCTGGTCTCCGGGTTTTTCGTCCGGGCCGATCAGGCCGCCTGCCCGGTCGGCAGCCCATCGCCTTGCAATGCCGCGCGGTCAGCCGCACCCACATTATCCGCAATCAGCTTGCGGGTGAGCTTCACGAACAGCCAGATCGTGGCGAGCTGCACGGCGACGAGCGGCAGGTAGAGCGCACCGTAAGCCAGCGAGAACGGAGCCACGACACCGATACCGACGAGACCCGGATTGATCATGAAGTTGCCGAAGACGAACAGCGCGACGCCGGGGCAGACCAGGGCGAAGGCGCCGGGCGACTTTTCCGGGCCATTGACCCAGCGTCCGAAATAACCGACGCGCCGCATCACCGCCCAGCCGATCAGGCCGAAGAGCAGCTGGATGCCGAGGAAGGCGGAGAGCAGGGCAAAGATCTCGCCATCGCTGACCGGCACGCCGAACTGATGCGCGAGGCTCATCTTCAGGCGATAGATGCCGATACCGATCACCGTGAGGAAGGGGATCACGATCCACAGGGTGGGGGTGGTCTCCGCACCGGCGCGGAATTCCATCATCGCCCGGAAACCGAGCACCAGCTTGATCGCGCCGAGCACGATGGCTGCGGCGAGGAAGAAGCTGGCTCCGACGAAGCCGATCGCAGCAGTGGCCGGCACGGCGCTCATCGCGGCGGAGGCGGAGAAGCCCACACCGATCATGGCGAAGGCGAAGACGGCGATCATCTGGCCGAGATTGTTGCTCTTGGCGCATTCATAGCCGCCCTCGACGAGGACGCGGGAAATGAAGGCGAGATAGATCCGGAAGGCGAGAATGCCGATTCCGGCGAAAGCAGCCAGCGCGAGCGGAAACAGCGCTTCGCGCACGCCCCACAGACCCGGCACGAAGACCGCACCGGCGACGAAGGCGACGTTCACACTCATGGCAAGCGCCAGCGGCAACGCCATCAGCTGGCTCTCCATATTGCCCTCGCGGAACCGCGCGAAAGCGGGTGTGCGCCGCCAGGCCGTGTAGCGCCCGAGATTCCAGATCATCAGGCGCACATGCCAGAGCGCGAAGAACGCGATCCCGGCAATCGCCACGATCATCAGCGCCTGAAGGGCGGGACCGGCCTGCGCGAAATCGGCGCTCAGCGAGGCGAAATGCGGGATCGGAGCCCCGGTATGCGGGGTCATCCAGAGCAGGTACATGAAGAAACTCACCGCGAGCCCGCCGGCACCGAGCGCGGCGAGGAAGTATTGCGGGGTATAGGGAGCGGCCTGCGGCCGGGCGGTATCGGACATGTTCGGCTCCTTGCTTGCTTGAGCGGCGAGGGATGCGCGGCGATGCGGGATCGCCGAAATCTGACGTGAGAATATTAGATAATTCTAATATTAATATCGGGAGGATTACGCATAGCGTCAGCCCGGCCCGTGCCCGCTCTGCGCCTGATGCGCGGGGCTCTTGCGCGAGGCCTTTGTCTCAGGCTCTTGTCTCAGGCTCTTGCGTCAGGCGCGTGCGAGCGTCTAGGCAGGAGGAAAGACGCGTCCCGCTCGCCGGTGGGCGCTCATCCCGGTGGAGCTCTTCATGTCCTTCGATCCGTCGCACCCATCCCCCGCCATCGCTGCCCGCGTGCAGCGCGTCGCGCCGTTTCTCGCCATGGATGTGCTCGCGCGCGCCGCCGAAAAGGAACGGCGGGGTGATTCGGTGGTGCATATGGAAGTCGGGC
>PXAW01000603.1 GCA_003567055.1 Hyphomicrobiales bacterium | reverse complement strand
CGAGGAGAAGGTGACGATCTCGGCGGCAGTACCGACGATCTGGTTCTCGCTGCTCCAGCATCTCGAGGCCAGCGGCGATCGCCTGCCTGATCTCCAGCGCGTGGTGATCGGCGGCTCTGCCTGTCCGCGCGCGGTCACGAAGACCTTCCGCGACGTCTATGACGTCGAGGTGGTGCATGCCTGGGGCATGACCGAGATGAGCCCGCTCGGCTCCGTCTGTACGCTCAAGCCCGATTACGGCGAGGTCGATGACGAGCGCTGGCTCGATCTCAAGGAGAAGGTCGGCTTCCCTCCCTTCGGCGTCGAGATGAAGATCATCGACGATGACGGGCGCGAACTCCCCTGGGACGGCACGGCCTTCGGCAAGCTGATGGTGCGCGGCCCGGCGGTGGCGCAATCCTATTTCCACCGCGACGACGTGATCTGCGACGAGGACGGCTTCTTCGATACCGGCGATGTCGCCACCATCGACCAACACGGCAACATGCAGATCGTCGATCGCTCCAAGGATGTGATCAAATCCGGCGGCGAGTGGATTTCCTCGATCGAACTGGAGAACATCGCCGTCGGCCACCCCGATGTGGCGGAGGCGGCGGTGATCGGCGTGCATCATCCCAAATGGGACGAGCGCCCGCTGCTGATCATCGTGCCCAAGCCCGGGCGCGAGCCCGACAAGGAGAGCATTCTCGAACACATGGTGCAGCGTATCGCCAAGTGGCAGCTTCCCGACGACATTATCGTCGTCGACGAGATCCCCCACACGGCGACCGGCAAGATCCAGAAACTCACCCTGCGCGAGCGCTTCGCGGGCTACAAGCTGCCGACCCTGTGAGGGGAGGGGCTGGCCGCGTGCGGTAACGGCCTCCCGGATCGCCGGATCCGGGGGGCGCCGACAGCCTCAGTCATCCGCCTGCGCCTTTTCCTCATCGCTGAGGAAATCGTAGCGGAAATCGCAATGGGAGGCGCCCTGCATGATGGTCTGGCTGCGGGTGAATTTCAGGCGGGAATCATAGCCCTGGCAGAAGGTGGCGTCGCGCTGGCAGGAGAGCAGGTGACCGATCTCGCCGAGCCCCATCTCCTTGTACATCTCGGCATAGCGGCAGCGCTCGACATCGAAGACATAGGTCGTCTCGGTGCGCTCCTTGACGCGGATGCGCAGCGCATCCTCCTTCTCCCAGAGTTTTGTCGCCTCGACGAAACTGTCGAGCGAGGTGCCCTCGGGTGTCTGCGCGGCGAAGCGCTGCGCCTGTTCGATCGAGGAACGGCGTACGGATTCGCGGATCGTCTCCTGCGCGAGCGCCATGTCGCCGCGTTCCTTCAGCACATCGTAGACATGTTTGAGAATCTCCGCCTCGATGCGGCGCTTTTCCAGCATGGAGAGATTGGCGGGATGGGCGGGGCGTGTGTCCGCACCCGATTCGCTGCCCGTTGCATTGTTTGTCTCGTTCGCCTTCATGATCACCCCACCTTGCCGCAGACGGTCACGCGCTGCGTTCTTGCCATATCGATGATGATCGGGCGCGTGAGCGCGCGAATCAAGGCGCTCCGGCTCACCCGGATATGGGCAGGACGGCATTGCCGTGTGCTGCGCCCCGGCATTCGCGCCCGCGCGGCTTGACTAACCCGACGGCAGGCCTTTGAGTGCGGTGCACATCAAGACCGCATCCACAGCCGTTTTCGGCTGATTGCGAATGCTGGAGGGAGAGGACTGGCGATGAAGAAAGTGCACGCGAGTGCGAAGGAAGCACTGGCCGGCGTTCTGCGCGACGGCATGACCATCATGGCAGGCGGTTTCGGCCTGTGCGGCATTCCGAACGTGCTGATCGAGGCGGTCAAGGAATCGGGCGTCAAGGATCTGACGGTGGTTTCGAACAATGCCGGCATCGACGGCGCCGGGCTCGGCCTGCTGCTGGAGACGCGCCAGATCCGCAAGATGATCTCGTCCTATGTCGGCGAGAACAAGCTGTTTGCCCAGCAATATCTGGCCGGCGAGCTCGAGCTCGAATTCAACCCGCAGGGCACCCTGGCCGAGCGAATCCGCGCCGGCGGTGCGGGCATTCCCGCCTTCTTCACCAAGACGGGCGTGGGCACCCTCATCGCCGAGGGCAAGGAAGTGCGCAATTTCGACGGGCATGATTACGTGATGGAGACGGGGCTGTTTGCCGATGTCTCGCTCGTGCATGCCTGGAAGGGCGACACGGAAGGCAACCTGATCTACCGCAAGACCGCGCGCAACTTCAATCCGATGATGGCCACCGCCTCGCGCATGACCATCGCGCAGGTGGAGCATCTGGTGGAGCCCGGTTCGTTCGATCCCGACCACATCATCACGCCGGGCATCTACGTCAAGCGCATGATCCATGTGCCGGATGTCGAGAAGATGATCGAGAAGCGCACCACCCGCGAAAAGCCCGCAGCCTGAAAGCACGCGTGAAGGAGAACAATCATGGCCTGGACCCGTGAACAGATGGCCGCGCGCGCCGCGAAGGAATTGCGCGACGGCTTCTACGTCAATCTCGGCATCGGCATTCCGACGCTGGTTTCGAACTACATCCCCGAAGGCATGAGCGTGCAGCTGCAAAGCGAGAACGGCATGCTCGGCATGGGCCCCTTCCCCTATGAGGGCGAGGAGGATCCCGATCTCATCAATGCCGGCAAGCAGACCGTGACGGAGCTCCCGACGACGAGCTTCTTCTCGTCAGCCGACAGCTTCGCCATGGTGCGCGGCGGCCATATCGACCTGTCCATCCTCGGCGCCATGCAGGTGGCCGAGAACGGCGATCTCGCCAACTGGATGATCCCCGGCAAGATGGTCAAGGGCATGGGCGGCGCGATGGATCTCGTCGCCGGCGTCAAGAAGGTCGTGGTGGTGATGGAGCATGTCGCCAAGGGCAAGGACGGCTCGGAATCGCCCAAGCTGCTCAAGGGCTGCGACCTGCCGCTGACCGGCACCCGCGTCGTCGACATGGTGATCACCGATCTCGGCGTCTTCTCGATCGACAAGGAAGGCGATGGCGGCATGACCCTGATCGAGCTCGCCGACGGCGTCACCGTCGACGAGATCAAGGCGAAAACCGAAGCCGCGTTCAAGGTCGCGGTGTAAGGGGCGGCTGCATCCGACAATGAAAACGGCCTGCCGGGTGGCAGGCCGTATACGTTCAGGATCAGGGAAGGGTGCTCAGAGGGTGTATTTCCAGGACATAATCGTTCCTTTCATGAACCGCATTCTTTGATAGCGAAGAAAGCCGTTGCACCAGTGGGCTTCAAGGTGTCTTCCACTGG
>PXAW01000554.1 GCA_003567055.1 Hyphomicrobiales bacterium | reverse complement strand
GAGGGAGACGGCGGGATGGCGCAACAGGCAATCCTCGATCTCCGTCGGCCCGATCCGGTAGCCCGATGAGGTGATCACGTCGTCGTCGCGCCCGACGAAGCGGATATAGCCCTCGGCATCCATCACGCCCTGGTCGCCGGTCGTCATCCAGTCGCCGATGAATTTCGCCTGCGTCGCTTCCGGGCGGTTCCAGTAGGAGAGAAACATCACCGGATCGGGGCGCGCGACGGCGATCTGGCCGGGCTCGTCGGGCGCGCAGATGCGTCCGTCATCGGCGATCACCGCGACGCGGTGGCCGGGGACCGGGCGACCGATCATGCCGGGCTTGCTCACCCCGATCTCGGCGCAGGAGGCGACGATGAGATTGCATTCGGTCTGGCCGTAGAACTCGTTGATCGAAAGCCCCAGCGTCTCGCGCCCCCAGGCGAAGGTCTCGGCGCCGAGCGCCTCGCCGCCGGAGGCCAGGGTGCGCAGGGCGAGATCGAAGCGCCCGCGCGGATTGTCGATGCTGCGCAACAGGCGCAGGGCCGTGGGCGGGATGAAGGCATTGCGCACGCCGTGATCCGCCATCAGCCGGAAGGCGGCCTCCGGATCGAATTTGGCAAAGCGCCGGGCGATGACGGGAACGCCGAAATGCAGGCCCGGCAGGAGCACGTTGAGCAGGCCGCCCGCCCAGGCCCAATCCGCCGGCGTCCAGAAGCGATCCCCCGGCTGCGGCATGAATTCGTGCGGCAGGGAGACGCCGGGGAGGTGGCCCAGCAGGACGCGATGCGCATGCAGGGCGCCCTTGGGATTACCGGTGGTGCCGGAGGTGTAGATCATCAGGGCGGGATCGTCGGCCAGCGTATCGAGCGGGGTGAATTCCGCGCTCTCCGCCGCGCTCGCCTCGTAGAAACCCTCAGCGCCGGCATCCGGGCCGTCGATGCTCAAGATCACTTCCGGATGCTCGAAATCATCCTCGGCATCGGCGAATTTCGCGAGGCCACCCGCATGGGTGATCAGCGCGCGTGCGCCGGAATCGCCGAGCCGGTAGCGCAGGGCATCGATGCCGAAGACATCGGCGAGCGGCAGCGCGATGGCGCCGAGCTTGTAGATCGCCACATGCGCGATCGGCACGGCATGGCCCTGCGGCAGCAGCACCGCGACGCGATCCCCGGGGCGGATGCCGCGTTTGCGCAGGGCGTTGGCGAGACGGTTCGAGGCGTCGCGAAGCGCGCCGTAATCCAGCACCAGCGTCTCACCCTCCGGCGTGACTTCGATCACGGCGGGGCGCCCGGCATCGATCGCCGCCCAGCGGTCGCAGATATCGGCGCCGATATTGTAGCGCTCGGGGACCGCCCAGGAAAAACGCGCGTACAGGCCCTCGTAATCGCGGATGTCTGGAAGCATGCCGTGCCTCTTGCTGGATGGTGCCGCCCATGGGGCGGGCGCGTGACCGCGCGACGATCTATAGCATCATTGGGCCGGGAAAATACCGGCTGAGGCACAATCGCCGCATATGACCGGCGCGCGCAGTCGCACATGAAAACGCCCGCCACTCCTCTCGGGAATGGCGGGCGTGATCGGATTGCTTGCGCAATTCCTCAGTTCGGCGAAGTTTCATTCTCCGAATCGACGGTGAGGAACGCGTCGAGCTGCTGGCCGCGCAGGAAGGCGAGGGCGGCGAGAAGCTGGCGATCTTCTTCCGGATCGGTGGGGACATAGGCCGAAGACCCGCCGGCCTCCTCGTCATCGCCGCTGAGATGCCCGCGCAGGCCGGCCTCGCCCTGCGTCTCGTCGCGCCCGCGCAGCTCCTCGGGGATCTCCTGGAGGACGACGATATCCGGATCGATGCCGCGTGCCTGGATCGAGCGCCCGGACGGCGTGTAGTACTTCGCCGTGGTCAGGCGCAGCGCGCCGTTGCCGCCCAGCGGGATGATGGTTTGGACGGAGCCCTTGCCGAAGGAGCGCGAGCCGATCAGCGTGGCGCGCTCGTGATCCTGCAATGCGCCGGCGACGATCTCGGAAGCCGAGGCCGAGCCGCCATTGATCAGCACCACCAGCGGCAGACCATTGGTCAGATCGCCGGATTTGGCCGAGAAGCGCTGTGTCTCCTCGGGATCACGCCCGCGCGTCGAGACGATCTCGCCGCGATCGAGGAAGGCGTCGGAGATCATGATCGCCTGATCCAGCAGACCGCCGGGATTGTTGCGCATGTCGATGACGAAGCCCTGCAACCTCTCCTCGCCGATCTCGTCCTTCATATCCTGAATGGCGGTGCGCAGATTGGTGAAGGTCTGCTCGTTGAAGGCGGTCACGCGCAGATAGCCGATGTCATCCTCGACGCGGGCGCGGACGGGGCGCACGCGGATGATGTCGCGGGTGATGGTCACCTCGATCGGATCGGCGGCATTGCCGCGCCGGATGCGCAGGGTGACATCCGAATCGACCGGGCCGCGCATCATCTCGACGGCCTGGCTCAGCGTCATGCCCTGAACCTGCTCACCATCGATATGCGTGATCAGGTCATTGGCCATGACCCCGGCCTCGAAGGCGGGGGTATCGTCGATCGGCGTGACGACCTTGACCAGGCCGTCTTCCATCGTGACCTCGATGCCCAGCCCGCCGAATTCGCCGCGTGTCTGGACCTGCATGTCGCGGAAGGATCGCGGATCCATGTAGCTGGAATGGGGGTCGAGCGAGGTGAGCATGCCGTTGATGGCGGCCTCGACCAGATCGGCCTCTTCCGGCTGCTCGACATAATCCTGACGCACGCGCTCGAAGACATCGCCGAACAGGCTCAGCTGGCGATAGGTCTCCGCAGAGGCGGCGACGGCTGTGGTCGATGTGAGCACATGTGTCTGCGACACCAGCGTCGCCATGCTGGCGCCGACCAGCGCGCCGATCATCAGTATTGGAAGCTTGCGCATTATCCGCGAACCTTTTCGCTTGGCGTAACGTGACGCGATTCCTGTATCGTCTCCTGCCACCAGGGTGCGGGATCGATCGATCCGCCATCCTTGCGGAATTCAACATAGAGCACCGGACCCTCCGCGTCGACGAGTCCCATGGCCGGAGAGACCGAAGCCTGCGCCCCCATCATGGCGACCGGCTCCCCCGCAAGTACGAATTGCCCGACATCAACGGTGACGTTCTCCATGCCGGACATCATCACATAGTAGTCATCGCCGGCATTGATGATCAAGAGTCGCTCGAAGGAGCGATAGGCCCCGGCGAAAGCGATCCAGCCATCTGCCGGTGCGGTGACGATCTCACCGGAGCGTGTCGAAATCACGACGCCCTGCATG
>PXAW01000392.1 GCA_003567055.1 Hyphomicrobiales bacterium | reverse complement strand
GAATCCGCGTCGTTATGGCCGCTCACTTCAAGCGTCACGAAGAGATTGCGCAGCCCCTCCACCTGGCGCGCAACGAGCGCCTCGCGCCCGAGGAAATCACCCTTGTCGAGCCGGACGAAACGGTCGAGCCCCGATTCGAGGGCCGGGTACTCGATCGACATCTCCGTGCCCACCATGCGGTAGGATTTCTCGATGCGCATGGATTCCATCGCCCGGATGCCGAAGGGCTGGAGGCCGAGATCGGCGCCCGCTGCCATCAGCGCGTCGAAGATGTGATTTTGATATTCGATGCCGTGATGGATCTCGTAGCCGAGTTCGCCGACGAAATTCACGCGCAGCACCTTCGCCGGGGCGAGCCCGATGCTGGTATCGATCCCCGCCAGCCAGGGCAGGGCCGCGTTGGAGACGTCGTCGGCGCAGACACGTTCGAGCAGCATCCGCGCCTTCGGGCCGGCGATCACGAGCACGCCCATGGCGGTGGTCAGATTGTCGAAATTGACCGAGCCGTCGCGCGGCAGGTGCTTGCCGATCCAGTCATGGTCGAGCCGCTGGAAGCCCCCCGCCGAGACGAGGTAGAAGCTGTCCTCCGCTTCGCGCTGGATGGTGAATTCCGAATGCACCCCGCCGCCGGGCGAGAGTGAATGGCACAGGCCGACGCGTCCGGTCTTGCCCGGCAGGCGGTTCGCCACGAGCTTGTCGAGGAAGGCCTGCGCACCCGGCCCCGAGAGCCGCGCCTTGGCGAAGGCGGTCATGTCGAGCAGGCCGACATTCTCCATGACATTGGCGCATTCCGCCCCCACCGCATCGAACCAGCGCGAGCGGCGGAAGGACCAGTGATCGTCACGCGGGGCGCCGGGGGGCGCGAAGAAATTTGGGCGCTCCCAGCCGAATTTCTGCCCGAAAACGGCGCCGAGCGCCTTCATCCGGTCGTGACAGGGCGCCTGGCGCAGCGGGCGCGCGCCGGGGCGCTCCTCGTCGGGATAGTGGATGGTGAAGACATTGGCGTAAGCCTCCTCGTTCTTCGCCGCGAGATAGGCTTTCGACGCGTAATCGCCGAAGCGGCGCGGATCGACGCCGAGCATGTCGATCGTCGGCTCGCCCTCGACGATCCATTCGGCGAGCTGCCAGCCCGCCCCGCCGGCGGCGGTGATGCCGAAACTGTGGCCCTCGTTGAGCCAGAAATTGCGCTTGCCCCAGGCCGGCCCGATGATCGGGCTGCCATCCGGCGTATAGGCGATGGCGCCGTTATAGACCTGCTTCACGCCGACCTCCCCGAAGATCGGCACGCGCGCGATGGCGCTCTCGATATGCGGCGCGAGCCGGTCGAGATCCTCCTGGAACAACTCGTACTCGCTGTCCGCGCCCGGCCCGTCGCGATAGCAGGCGGGCGCACCGACCTCGTAGGGCCCGAGCAGCAGCCCGCCGCGCTCCTCGCGCATATACCAGGAGCCGTCGGATTCGCGCAGGACGGCGAGTTCACTATCACCCTGCGCGCGGCGCGCCACGATCTCCGGATGCGGCTCGGTGACGATATACTGATGCTCCACCGGCATGACGGGGATGTCGAGCCCGACCATGCGCCCGGTCTGGCGGGCGAAGCTGCCGGTGGCGCAGACGACATGCTCGCAGGTGATCGCGCCCTTGTCGGTGGTGACGACCCATTCGTCATTGGGCTTTTGCGTGATCGAGAGCACGCTGGTATGGCGCTGGATCGTGGCGCCGCGCGCCCGGGCACCGGTGGCGAGCGCCTGGGTGAGATCGGCGGGCTGGACATAGCCGTCATCGGGATGGCGGATCGCGCCGACGAGGCCGTCGGGCACGGCGAAGGGCCAGATCGCGGCGACCTCCTCCGGGTCGAGAAATTCGACATTGACCCCGATGGAGCGCGCCACGCCGGCATATTGGCGGTACTCGTCCATCCGGTCGCGGCTGGTGGCGAGGCGGATATTGCCGACGCGCGCGAGCCCCACATCCTGCCCCGTCTCCGCCTCCAGCGCGCCATAGAGCGCGACGGAGTATTTGTGGATCTGGCCGACCGAGTAGCTCATGTTGAACAGGGGCAACAGGCCCGCCGCGTGCCAGGTCGAGCCCGAGGTGAGTTCCCTGCGCTCGATCAGCACCACATCCGACCAGCCCTTGCGGGCGAGGTGATAGAGCGTCGAGACGCCGACGACGCCTCCGCCGATGACGACGACACGGGCATGGGAAGGCATCGCGTTTTTCATCATACACCTCGCTCGGCCTGGCCGCTGCCGGCCTGTTGCGTTCGATTGCGCCGCTATGAGAGCCCGACGATCTCTCCGTCCCCGTCGAGCCCGATCCCGAGTGCCGCCGGCTGTCGTGGCAGGCCGGGCATGGTCATGATCTCCCCGCACAGGGCGACCACGTAGCCCGCCCCCGCCGAGAGCTTCACGTCGCGCACGGGCAGGACATGGCCGGCCACGTCCGAGCCGCGCGCGGCATCGGCGGAGAAGCTGTATTGCGTCTTGGCGATGCAGACCGGCAGATGCCCGAAGCCGAGCGCTTCATATTCGCCGAGCTTGCGCGCGGCCATGTCGGACAGGGCGATGCCGGAGGCCTGGTAGAGGCCGGTCGCGACCGCGCGGATCTTGTCGCCGAGCGGCGCGTCATCGGGATAGATCAGCCGCACGGGCTCGCGGGGCGCATCGAGCGCGTCGAGCACGGCCTGGGCGAGATCGGCGGCACCGGTTCCGCCCTCGGCCCAATGGCGGGCGAGGACGAGGCGCACGCCCTCCTCGGCGCAGATATCGCCGATCACCGCGCGCTCGGCTTCGCTGTCGCCGGTGAAATCGTTGAGACCGACGATCGGGGCGAGGCCGAACGCGCGCAGGATGCGGATATGCTGGCGCAGATTGTCGCCCCCGCGCCGCACGGCCTCGACATCCTCGCGACCGAGATCGGCCTTGGCCACCCCGCCCTGCGCCTTGAGCGCGCGCACGGTACAGACCAGCACCGCCGCATCGGGGCGCAGATCCGCCTGCCGGCATTTGATGTCGAGGAATTTCTCGGCCCCGAGATCGGCGCCGAAACCGGCTTCCGTGACGACGATATCGGCAAGTGCCAGCGCCGCCTTGGTGGCGATCACCGAAGAGCAGCCATGGGCGATATTACCGAACGGCCCGCCATGCACGAAGGCGGGGGCGTGTTCGATGCTCTGGACGAGATTGGGCTGGAGCGCATCGCGCAACAGCACCGCCATGGACCCGTCGGCGCCGATATCATGGGCGGTAACGGGCGACTTGTCGCGGCGATAGCCGATCACGATGG